>DATJCP010000463.1:0-4797 GCA_035514715.1 Candidimonas sp. | reverse complement strand
GACACAATGCCGTCCAGCGCGGCCCTATTGATTACGCGATTGCCATTCGAAGCGAACTCTTCTTGTTCGAGCAAGTCGGGGCGCTGCAGTACGCCAGTGGCGAACCGCTTCCACTCCCCATCGTTCTGGACGCCGACCAGTCTTTGCTTGCCGTCTTTGACAGAAGAGGCGCCATAAGGCGCAATCGTCGGATCAGACAAGCCTACACGTGGCCATACTGTGCCCGCGCAATCGTAATGTAGCAGCGGTACGCTCATCCAATCGCTCATCGAGTCGAACAGCGAGACATGGATGGCACTGCCTTGCCCAGTTTGGCTGCGTTCCAGCAAGGCTTCCAGGATGGCGGCATGGGCATACATTCCTGTGCCGATATCGCATGCGGACACGCCTATGCGGCCAGGTGCTTCGGGTGTTCCTGTAACCGAGCATATGCCGGTTTCCGCTTGCACCAGTAGGTCGTAGGCACGGTTGCCGGCGTAAGGGCCGGTCTCGCCGTATCCGCTGATATCGCAGGTTATAAGGCGGGGGTTGAGTTCACGCATCGCTTGCCAGCCAAAGCCAGCACGTTCTGCGGCGCCGGGCCCAAGATTCTGGATCAGTACGTCGGCTTGTGAAATCATATTCCGTAGGAGAGCCAGTTCCTCTTCGTTGCTGAAATCCAGGACGATAGACTCTTTGCCTCGGTTCAGCCAGACGAAATAGGTGCTGTCTCCCATTACGGCGTTGTCGTAGCCACGAGCAAAGTCGCCCTGCGCTCTTTCAATCTTTATCACCCGTGCTCCGGCGTCGGCCAGCCGGGATGAGGCGAACGGCGCTGCAGCCGCTTGTTCAACGGCGATGACGAGCAAGCCTTCAAGTGGCAATCCCATTTATGTCTCCTTAATGATACTTGGTAGTATTTTAGGTGATTCGCCTGCGCTTTAGCAACATCGCTGCGGTTTGATACCGAGAAATGAAAAGGGACACCCGATAATCGGTGTGCCCCTGAGTCTTTTGTGTGGCCCAGCAAAGGGCCTAGGCGGATATCAGCCTTTCTTGGCGACCATGCCGTAGATAAACAGCACGATGATGGCGCCCACGATGGACCCAATCCAGCCCGCGCCTTGGCCTGGCTGGTAAAAGCCTAAAGCACCGCCGAGGTAGCCGGCCACCACGGAGCCAATAATACCCAGGATAACGGTCAGGATAATGCCCAGTTTTTGGTCGCCGGGCATGATTGCTCGTGCAAGCAGACCAACGATAAAGCCAACTACGATCATGCTGATAATGCCCATGGCGATTTTTATCCTTTAAAAAATAGAGGAACGATGCAGCAACAGTTGCTGCCCATACCGCCAAGCCCTACCGCTGCCTGGTTGCACTAATCATAGGGATGCGACGGCTTGTCGTCTAGCGCGCATCCGGTATTTTTGTGTCAAAAAGTTAAACAATGGTAAAGATGGGCCGGCTGTTCGACACCCGCCTGCCCACGAGCAGCTATGCAGGCTCCACCTCCAGGCCCTCGCGGGACAGGAAGTCAAGACTGGGCATGAGCGACAGCAGGTGTTTACTGTATTCATGCTTGGGATCCGAAAACAAGGTCTCGGTATCGGCTACTTCCAGTAATTCCCCATGACGCATGACGCCGACCCTGTCGCACATTTGCCGTATGACAGGCAGGTCGTGGCTGATAAATAAAATGGTCAAGCCCAGCGATTCCTGCAGGTCTTTGAGCAGGTTGAGGATTTGCGCCTGTATGGAAACATCCAGCGCTGAAGTCGGCTCATCGCAAATCAGGAACCGCGGCCGTGTCGCCAGCGCCCGGGCAATGCAAATGCGCTGGCGTTGTCCTCCCGAAAACTCATGAGGAAAACGAGTCAACGCCTGATCGCCTAGCCCGACGTAGTCCAGCAGACCGCGCACGATCTGGCGTATGAGCTTTTCAGATGTGGCAATCTTGTGAAAGCGTATTGGTTCGGCCACGATGTCAAGAATACGCATGCGCGGATTCAATGATGAGAATGGATCCTGGAACACCATTTGAATCTGGCGCCGGAACGCGTTCATCATTTTTGCGTCGCTAAGCTGCGTAATATTGACGTCGTTGAAAATGACCGAGCCATTGCTGGTTTGATACAGGCCGGCAATAAGGCGGGCAATGGTCGATTTGCCTGAACCAGACTCGCCCACCAGGCCAAAGACCTCGCCTTCCTTGATGGAAAAGCTGACATCCTTGACCGCATCGAGCGTGACGCGGTTTTTCTTCAGAAAGGCATTTTTCAGGATGAACCGCATCCCCAGGTTCTCGACCTCAAGCAGAGGCTTGTCGGAACGCCCTCTATCGCTGCGCTGCTGCCCCAGCCAGCGTGTGGCAACCGCCAGGTCGTCTTTTTGGGCGGGCTCCAGGACATCTTCGATGTAGGTCACCATGGGAAAACGCCGCAGTTTGATGTCTGACCGCGGTACGGCCGATATCAGGCTTTTGGTGTACAGGTGCGTGGGGTTGCTTAACAGCGCTTTGGTCGGGCCTTCTTCCACCAGCTTGCCGCGATACAGGACCGCGACTCTGTCTGTGACCTCGGCGATCACCCCCATGTCGTGGGTGATCAGTATCATGCCGACTTGTTTTTCTTTGCACAGTTTGCGTAAAAGATCCAGTATTTGCGCCTGTATGGAGACGTCCAGCGCTGTAGTGGGCTCGTCGGCAATAATGACTTCGGGTTCGCAGCAAAGCGCCAGCGCAATCACCACACGCTGACGCATGCCGCCCGAGAACTGATGCGGGTATTGTTGCAGCCGCATTTTGGCTTCGGGGATGCCTACGCTGTCCAATAGTTCGATGGCTCGCGCATGGGCTTGCTGCTGGTTCAGCTGCAGGTGTACCTGCATGGTTTCTTCCAGCTGGCTGCCTATGGTTTGCAACGGGTCCAGGGATGTAAGCGGGTCTTGAAATATCATCCCGATACGGCGGCCCCGAACCCGGCGAAATGCGCTGGGGGAAAGCTGGTCGATACGCTCGCCGTCCAACAACACCTTGCCGCCCGTCATTTTTCCTGGCGGTTCAAGCAAGCCGATAACGGCGTTGCCTATAGTGGACTTGCCGGCTCCGGATTCGCCCACGACACCCAGTATTTCGCCTTTTTCCAGGGCCAGGCTGACGTCCTGGATGGCCACGACATTGCCGCGCCGGCTGGAGAATGCGATACGAAGGTTTTCAATATCCAACAATGCCATATGCGTGCCTTAGCGAAGCTTGGGATTGAGCGCATCGCGCAGCCAATCGCCCAGCAAATTAACCGATAAGGCCAGTAGTACCAGCGCAATACCCGGAAAAATGGAAATCCACCAGTCGCCGGAAAACAGATAGCTGTTTCCGATGCGGATCAGGGTGCCCAGCGAGGGTGTTGTAGGCGGAATGCCTACACCCAGGAAAGACAGCGTCGCCTCGGTGATGATGGCTACGGCCAGGTGTATCGTGGCAATCACCAGCACCGGTCCCAGGACATTGGGCAGGATATGGCGGCGCAGCACCATGAAAGGCCGCATGCCTATCAGGCGGGCCGCCTGGACGTATTCCTTATTGCGTTCGACCATGGTGGCGCCGCGCACGGTGCGGGCATACTGCACCCAGCCGGAAATGCCGATGGCGAAAATCAATACATACAGTGACAGGCTGTCTTGCGAGTCGCGCGGCAACAGGCCGCGTGCTATCCCATCGACCAGCAGGGCGATAAGAATGGCGGGAAAAGACAGTTGCACGTCGGCAATCCGCATGATGATGCTGTCGACGCGCCCGCCCACATAGCCGCTGATCAGGCCTAGCGATACCCCGATAACCAGTGAAAACAGCACCGATGCAAAACCCACCAGCAATGAAATGCGCGAGCCATACAAAATGGCCGAAAGAATATCGCGCCCTTGGTCGTCGGTGCCCAGCAGGAAGCGCGGATCGCCGCCGGTTTCCCATGCCGGCGCAATATTGGCATCCAGCAAATCGAGGGTTGCCAGGTCAAAGGGATTGTGCGGCGCAATCAACGGCGCGCACAAGGCCCCGCCGATGAGCAACAGGGCTACGATGGCCGAGATGATGGCGCTGGGAGAGCGGCTGAAACTATAGAAAATATCGCTGTTGTAAGCGCGGGAGATGATATTTTGGGCCATTTTCTAGACCTTCTAGCTTTTTTGCACGCGCAGTCTTGGATCGACCGCGAAATACAATAAATCGACAATAAGATTAATGATCACAAAAAAGAAAGCGATCAATAACAAGTAGGCGGCCATCACGGGGATATCCACTGCGCCTATCGACTGGATGAACAGCAGGCCCATGCCTGGCCACTGGAAGACCGTTTCGGTAATGATGGAAAAGGCAATGATGGAACCCAGTTGCAGCCCGGTAATGGTAATGACGGGTACCAGCGTGTTCTTGAGCGCGTGGCGGAAATTGATCATGCGTTCGGGCAGGCCGCGAGCCCGTGCGAACTTGATGAAATCAGTTTGCATGACTTCCAGCATTTCCGCGCGTACCAGGCGCATGATGAGTGTCATTTGGAATAACGCCAGAGTGAAGGCCGGCATAATGATGGATAGCCAACCGCTTTTGGTTAAAAAGCCGGTAGACCACCAGCCCAGCTGCACAACATCGCCGCGCCCGAAGCTGGGCAGCCAGCGCAACATGACGCCGAAAAACAAGATCATCAGGATGCCGATCAGGAAGGTCGGCAGCGATATGCCGATCAGCGATATGGTCATGAACGTACGCGACAGCACGCCGTTGCGTTTCAGCGCGGTGTAGATACCCATGGGGATGCCAAGGAA
>DATJCP010000462.1:0-3638 GCA_035514715.1 Candidimonas sp. | reverse complement strand
GCCTCGACGCGAAGTTTGTCATAAACCTCGATACTGGTGAGTTCACGCACACGGGAGCTACCCAGACTGGTTCTGACCAGTTCAGTTATACGGTTGCGGATGGTGATGGGGATTCGGCCAGCTCCACCCTGACTATCACGGTAACAGGCCCCGTGGCACCGACAGCGGTTGCTGATCACATCATTACTAATATCCTGAGTTCGCAGATTACGATCGATTCGGATGTGTTGTTGGCGAATGACGAGCGTGGTACAGGGGCTCAGCCATTGGGTGACGTGACGGTAAATACGGGCTGGTTAGGTGGGGATTTCAAAGCAACCCAGTTGCAGACTAAAACCTATGCTGACACGGAAAATACTAATAGCAACTCCTACCTGCCCGGGATAAATCGTACAGAGTTCTATAAGAACCCATCATCTAATGCCAATACCGCAGAAATTCTGCTTAAAGGATATCTGCG
The DNA here is from genome assembly GCA_035514715.1 of Candidimonas sp. Classification (GTDB taxonomy): domain Bacteria; phylum Pseudomonadota; class Gammaproteobacteria; order Burkholderiales; family Burkholderiaceae_B; genus Pollutimonas. The sequence goes on along the minus strand of DATJCP010000462.1, from coordinate 3,178 downwards.
TAAAGCTAGTGGTAGCAATATTCGGGATGAAGATTGGATTACTGTGACCCTGAAAGCGGGCGAGCAGTTGACCCTGGATCACAATCGTACCGATAGCCAAATCCAGATGTATTGGCATTTTGGTGCCACTAACGCCGCCAGCGGGATCCTTATCAAAGACGGGGGAAGCTTTGTGGCTGACCACGATGGCGTTTATCAGATCTATCTGAAGAACCCTACGGATGATAGTCGGACCTATGATCTTACGATGAGGGTCGACTACAGTGGCGTGCCTGTAACGAATCCAGCGGATGCTCACGACTCCTACACCATCAACGGCTCTGCAGGTAGTGATTCTGCCGACATTACAGTTTCCTACCAGGCGGGTAATACGCTGCAGGGCACAGATGGACATGAAGTGCTGTTAGCGGGCTCTGGTAACGACACGCTGAATGGCGGCAAAGGGAACGACATACTTATCGGTGGTAAGGGTAACGACACTCTTATTGGTGGCGATGGTGATGATATCTTCCGTTGGGAGTCAGGTGATCAGGGCAGCACAAGTCAACCTGCAAAAGATGTAGTTACTGACTTTGGTAATGGACATGACAAGTTGGATCTGTCTGATCTTTTGGTAGGAGAAGGTGCTGTGGGCGCTGATCTGTCCAAGTACCTGCAATTGACGGAGGTGAATGGCGATACCGTTATCAATATCAACACGAAGGGTCAGTTAGGAGCAGTCGATGCTCATGGCGCAGCAACTAACGTTGATCAGCAGATTGTGTTGGAAAACGTTCATCTGAATGACCTAGCTGGTGGTGGTAATCAGAATGACATGATCAACAGCCTCATACAGCAGGGCAAACTGAACGTAGATCAGTAACCTGCTACAACCCAGCCCGGCATGCAGCCTCACCGCGTGCCGGACTTTTCATCCCGGCCCGCTCGGTAGTTCTCTTCAAGTTTCCGAGCGTGGCGCGGGCTGTTTTTCTTTTTGACTTCTCGCTTAGGCTATTTGCCTTTGACGTTTAGTTTGGTTACAACACTGGCCATGCGCGCCGCATCCGTTCTTCACCAAATCCGTCAGTACCTTGTGCTGTTGGCTATCGTCATGGCATTGGCGACGGCGGCATATGCGCCGGCTACGGCTTTGCAGTTCGATGCTTCACGCATACAGCAAGCGGCCCAGGCCCGTTATGGGCAACGCGGTGCACAAGCGGTATCGCGGTGGATGGTAATGCTGTCTCAGCAGCGTTCTTCACCCGAGCCTCAGCAATTGCGGGCGGTGAACGATTTTTGGAATAGCACGGTGCGTGGCGGTGAAGACCGCGATATTTGGCGGCAGCCCGATTACTGGGCAACACCGCTGGAAACACTGGGCAGGCAGTTAGGCGATTGCGAAGACTTTGTAATCGGCAAGTATTTTTCCCTGGTGCACATGGGCGTGCCGGCGGAAAAGCTGCGGCTTATCTATGTTAGGGCGCGTATAGGCGGTATGGGTAGTTCGACCACGATTGCGCATATGGTGCTGGGTTACTACGCCACGCCTGATGCCGATCCATTGGTGCTGGATAACCTGATGGGCTCTATCGCACCGGCCAGCCAACGGCGCGATCTGACCCCTGTTTTCAGCTTTAATGCTCAGGGTATTTACGTTGCGGGTGCCGCTGCAGCATCGCCGGACCGCATTGGTCATTGGCGCAATCTGTTGTCCAAGATGCAAAAAGAAGGCTTTCAGCCCTGACTTCTTTATATATTAGACAGCCAGTCTTGTTTATAGGCGTAGCACAATATGTCTTTACTTAAACAGCTTTTGCTTAGCGTTACGGTGGCAATAGTCTTTATTTTGGCGGGGACGCTGGTGTTCAGCATTGGCGGCGCTCGCCAATATCTGAATACGCAGTTGCAGGCGCAAAGTGAGAATGCCGCCTCGTCGCTGGCGTTGTCGTTGTCGCTGCCATCCAATCAGGACGAGGTCACGCGCGAACTGTTGATTGCCGCTTTATTCGATAGTGGCCAGTTTCGCGGAATCAGCTTGAAAGGGACTGATGGCCAGGTTATGGTCGAACGCAATACGCCAGCTGTAACGGGCGTGGGCATGGCGCCAGCCTGGTTCAGTAATTTGTTACCGCTGGCAACACCGACGGCCACGCGCCAGGTTTCGGATGGCTGGAAGCAGGTGGGGGAATTGACGGTTACTTCCGATGATCTGTCGGCACGCGATTCTCTATGGCGCAGCAGTACAAGGGTGTTTGCCCTGGTGGTGGGCGCCGGCGTATTGTGGGCCTTGTTTGCCATTCTGCTGATACGTTGGTTGAAGCGGGCACTGAGAGACGAAATTACCGAACAGGTGCGGGAAATTGCCGAAGGTGGCCAGTCATTGCCGATGTCCGGTCGTCCGCGGGTAGCCGAGCTGGCACAGGCTTCCCGCATGATTCGTACTGTACGCGAGCGGGTACGGGCAACGGCGCAAGAACAGGATGCGCGTATCGAATCCTTGCATCTGGAGGTGAATCGGGATCCGGTAACCGGCTTGGCGAATCGCAAGTATTTCCTGAACGAGTTGTTGCAGGTATTGAAAGGCACTGCCGATTCCCCTGCCAAAGGCGGGCATGTGCTGTTGTTTCGCCAGCGAGACTTGATAGGCGTTAACGCCATGATGCCGCATAACGAGGCCGATCAATGGTTGCATTCGGTGGGGCAGGGCGTGTTGCGCGCTATGGAAGCCTTCCCGAATATGCATCCGCAATTGGCGCGTTTGAATGGTTCGGACTTTGTATTGTTGATGCCGGGCGCTGTCGGCCCTGAGGCAACCCGGCTGGTGCAGCAAGTGCGCCAGGTGCTCGATGTATTACGGGTGCGTATGGCGGATTGCCGCTTGTGCCGCTGGAGCCAATCCCTGACCGACTACACGCCTGATTGCGATGTCAGTTCAGTTCTGTCCAGGCTGGATCATGGTTTGATGCGGGCTGAAAGCGCCGTACATGACGACGTTGAATATCTTTCTTATGCCGATAACAGCACTGGGAAAAAGAGGAGCGGCACTGGGGAGGCCGTCTGGCGTGGCCTGTTGGCTGAAGCTCTGCTGAAAAACAAGTTGGAACTATCAGTGCAGCCAGCAAAGTATGGGAATGGTGATGCTGTGGCTGAGCGCCACGAAGCGTCGCTGGCCTTGCGAGATGGTAGTGATGACGCCAAT
>DATJCP010000461.1:0-4897 GCA_035514715.1 Candidimonas sp. | reverse complement strand
TGGGTTCGAGCCGCACTTTGCCGTATATGCTGACCAGATACATGCGCAGCCGACCCGTACCGAGTGCCAGTTGCATACACCTGCCGGTAGTGCCGGTCTGGTCTTGTCGGCTCCCGGTTTGCACAACTTGCGCAATGCTTTGGCCGCCGCCGCTTGCGCTTGCGCCGCCGGTGCGCCGCTATCGGCCATAGCTCAGGGGATTGCCGCTTTTAATCCGGTTTCCGGGCGTATGCAGCCCCGCCAACTGGCCGGCGGCTTCCAGTTAATTGATGACACTTATAATGCGAACCCCGATTCGGTGCGGGCGGCAATTGATGTGCTGGCCAAACTGGCGGGCAAGACGGTTCTAGTGCTTGGCGATATGGCCGAGGTTGGCGCCAATAGCCATGCAATGCATGCCGAGGTCGGTGCCTATGCTCGCGAGCAAGGTATTGATGTTTTGTTGGCATTCGGTCCGGCTTGCGCTTTTGCTGCCAGCGCTTTTGGGCCTGCAGCCCGCGCATTCGATGATATAGAGACCCTGAACGATTACCTTGAAACCCTCGTTCCTGCACACATCCTTGTCAAGGGATCGCGCAGTACGCGCATGGAACGGGTGGTGCGAGCACTTGAAGAAAAATTGATGAAACACGAAGAAGGGGCTCGCCATGCTACTTGAACTGGCGCGTTGGTTATCCGACTCACATGTACGCGCTTTTGGCGTTTTTGAATACATTACGCTGCGGGCCGTGCTGGCCTGCGCAACGGCATTGTTGATCGGCCTGTTTGCCGGGCCTCGCGTTATTCGCAAACTGACCGAAATGAAAATTGGTCAGGCGGTACGTGCGTATGGCCCTGAGTCGCACCTGCAAAAGAACGGCACGCCCACCATGGGTGGTGTGCTTATCCTGATATCCATCGGTGTCAGCACTTTGTTGTGGGCCGATTGGACCAATCGTTTCGTCTGGGTGGTCTTGCTGGTTACTTTCGGATTCGGTTGGATAGGCTGGGCCGATGACTACAAGAAAGTGGTTAACCGCGACCCGGAAGGCATGTCATCGCGGCGCAAGTTTTTCTGGCAGGCCTTGATCGGCGCTGTTGCCGCCGTGTACCTGAGCTTTGCAGTTTCTGCCCCGGCCAATGCCGAGCTTTGGCCTTTGTTTCGGGACTGGGTGCTTAGCGGCCTGACCATGCCTCTGCCTACCCGCGCCGACCTTATCGTGCCCTTTTTCAAGAGCGTCAGCTACCCGCTAGGTGTATTCGGCTTCGTCGCATTGACCTGGCTGGTCATCGTAGGCTCCAGCAATGCGGTCAACCTCACCGATGGTCTTGACGGATTGGCCATCATGCCGACCGTCATGGTCGGTAGCGCTTTGGGTATTTTTGCGTATGTGGTTGGGCGTGTCGACTATTCGAAGTACTTGCTGTTCCCCTATATTCCCGGCGCCTCTGAGCTGATGGTGCTGTGTGCGGCCATTGCCGGAGCAGGCCTGGCTTTCTTGTGGTTCAACGCTTATCCCGCTCAGGTGTTCATGGGCGATGTTGGCGCCTTGGCGCTGGGCGGCGCCTTGGGAACGATTGCGGTAATCGTCCGCCAGGAAATCGTGCTTTTCATCATGGGAGGGGTCTTTGTCGTTGAAACGCTCTCTGTGATGCTGCAGGTGGCCTGGTTCAAGTACACGAAAAGGCGCTATGGCGAAGGGCGGCGGATATTCCGTATGGCGCCTTTGCACCACCATTTTGAAGTAAGTGGTTGGAAAGAAACCCAAGTGGTCGTGCGATTCTGGATTATCAGCATGATGCTTGTACTTATTGGTTTGGCAAGTTTGAAACTGCGATGAACACACTGACTTTTCCCTCGCTACGTGTCGACGGCCTGACCCTGATTCTGGGTCTGGGCGAGACAGGTGCCGCTGCTGCGCTTTGGTGCGCACAGCATGGCGCAGCGCTGCGCGTGCTGGATACGCGCATGCAGCCGGGTGGGTTGTCGTTATTGCAGGAAACGCTCGATGCATCTCGTGTCGATTACCGCTTTGGGCCGGATGTTTTTACCGAAGATGCCCTGGGCGATGTTCATACGATAGTGCTGAGCCCGGGCCTGGCTCCTTCGCAGGAGCCGATACGCTCGTTTCTTGAACTGGCGGCGCAGCGCAATATTGAAGTGCTGGGCGAGATAGAACTCTTTGCCCGCGCATTGGCCGATATGGCCGAGCAGGGTTATAAGCCGAGCGTGCTGGCGGTGACCGGCACCAATGGCAAGACGACCGTTACGGCGATGGCTCGCCAACTGGTGCAGGCCAGTGGACGCAGTGCGCGGGCAGCGGGCAATATCAGCCCGGCTGCATTGACTGCTTTGCAGGATGCGTTGCAAACGGACCAGTTGCCGGATGTCTGGGTACTGGAACTGTCCAGTTTTCAGCTTGAGTCCATTCATACGCTGGCTCCCGATGCGGCAGTGGTATTGAACGTAACGCAAGATCACCTCGATTGGCATGGCTCGATGCAGGCCTATTCGGCGGCCAAGGCCAAGCTTTTGGCGATGTCGAAAATTGCGATCATCAATCGCGACGACTCTATCGTGCTCGATATGGTGTCCGATATCAAAGGCCTGGCGGTACGCAGTTTTGGACGCGATCTTCCCGAATTGGAAGGCGATCTGGGCTTGGAAAACAGTAATGGTGTGCAATGGCTCGCCGCCGTGGATGCGGCCGATTTCGATCTGCCTGTTGTCAGTACGCGACGTAAAAAGGTAGTTGTCGAACCTGTGCGCAATTCGGGCAGTCCCACTCGCTTGATGCCGGTAGACGCTTTGCGTATACGCGGCCATCATAATGCGTTGAATGCTTTGGCTGCCTTGGCCCTGGTGCGTAGCCTGGGGTTGGGTTGGGCGGGCATGCTGCACGCGCTGCGGGATTATCACGGCGAGCCTCATCGTACCGAGTTCGTGCGTACGATTGCTGGTGTCGATTTTGTCAACGACAGCAAGGGCACTAACGTAGGCGCTACTGTCGCCGCGTTGGAAGGCATGGGTCATCCCGTAGTTTTGATCGCAGGCGGACTGGGCAAGGGTCAGGATTTCACACCTCTGGCCAAGGCAGTTGGTGCACATGCCCGTGCCGTTGTGCTATTTGGCCAGGATGCCGCGCTTATCGAACAGGCCCTGGCTGCCGTACAAGTGCCCGTCGAAAAGGTACAGTCCTTGGCGCTAGCGGTGGAGCGCAGTATTGAGTTGGCGCAGGCAGGCGATACCGTCCTGCTTTCGCCCGCCTGCGCCAGTATGGATATGTTCAAGAACTATGGGCACCGCGGCAACTGCTTTGTGGCCGAAGTGAACGAACTGGCTTTGAACCGGGGGGAGGTGGCATGAGTCTATTCGCCGATCTGACTTCCAGTGTCAATGCAGTAAGGCCGGGCCGCACAACGATGCCCAGCTTCGATATTTTCATGGTTGTTGCCGCCACCACGCTAGTGCTGTTCGGGCTGTTGATGGTTTATTCCGCATCGATTGCGTTGGCCGACGGCCCGCGCTACGAAAGCTATGGCCGCTTTTATTTTGTGATCAGGCATGGCCTGTTCATTGTTGTTGGCTTGTTTTGCGCGTTGTTCGCGGTAAGCATACCCATGAAGGTCTGGCAAAAATTTGCTGTGCCGCTATTCTTGCTTTGCTTGGTGCTGTTGCTGGTTGTGCTGGTGCCCGGTATAGGGCGTGAAGTCAACGGTGCACGGCGCTGGTTGCCATTGGGGCCGATCAATTTTCAGCCTTCGGAACTGATGAAGCTGGCTGTTCTCTTGTATGCGGCCGACTATACCGTGCGCAAGCAAGAGCATATGCAAAATTTCTTGCGAGGCTTTTTGCCTATGGCCTGCGCTTTGGCGGTGGTCGGCATCGTGCTGTTGCTTGAGCCCGATTTGGGCGCCTTCATGGTGATTGTGGCTATTGCCGTAGGCATCCTGTTTATCGGCGGGATCAACGGGAAGTTGTTTTCCGCGCTCCTGGGCATAATGGTCGGAAGTTTTCTGCTGTTGATATGGCTTTCGCCATGGCGCCGCGAGCGCTTGTTCGTGTACCTGGATCCCTGGAACCCCGATAATGCCTACGGCAGCGCCTACCAGTTATCCCATTCGCTGATTGCGTTGGGTCGGGGTGAGTGGTTTGGGGTGGGCCTGGGCGCCAGTATCGAGAAATTGCATTACCTGCCCGAGGCGCACACCGACTTCATTGTGGCCGTGATCGGCGAAGAGCTCGGGTTCGTAGGGCTGAGCTGCTTGCTTGCCTTGTTCGTCTATATCATCTGGCGCGGCTTCGAGATCGGCCGCCAGGCGATCGCCATGGAACGCATTTTCAATGGCTTGGTGGCACAGGGCGTTGCGTTGTGGTTCGGCGTGCAGGCCTTTATCAATATTGGCGTATGTGTAGGGCTCTTGCCGACCAAGGGCTTGACGCTACCCATGGTCAGCTATGGCGGCTCGGGAATTGTGATGAACCTGGTCGCGGTGGCGCTGCTATTGCGGGTCGACTTCGAAAATCGCAACCTCATGCGGGGTAAGCGGACATGAACACGACCTTGACATTGCTGATCATGGCGGGCGGCACAGGCGGGCATATCATGCCCGGGCTTGCCGTTGCGCATGAAATGCAAGCGCGTGGATGGCGTGTGCTGTGGCTGGGACATCCCGAGCGCATGGAAGGCAAGTTGGTGCCGCCTCAGGGTTTCGAACTGGTGCCTTTGCGTTTTGCCGGCCTCAGGGGTAAAGGGCCGCTGGCCTTGCTTAAGCTGCCTTATACCCTGGCCCGTGCATGCTTGCAGGCGCGCAAGTCCTTGCAGTATGTGCAGCCGGATGTGGTGCTGGGCATGGGGGGTTATGTCGCTTTCCCTGGCGGGCTGATGGCTGCCTTGCAGCGCACGCCCGTCGTGGT
>DATJCP010000460.1:0-14270 GCA_035514715.1 Candidimonas sp. | reverse complement strand
AACCCACCAAACTTGCAATCCCTGGGCTACCACCTGGAAGGTGGCCGCCTACTGCCGGGCGGCCAGGGACCCGTGGCCCAGTTCATGTACAAAGATGGGGCCAACATGCGCCTGACTTTGTATGTGGCCCAGGAGGCTGCTCACACGGCGAAGCCGGCCACCGGCACAAGCAGTGCAGTGCAACCGCACACGACGGCATTCCAATTCGCACAAGACGGTGCGGTCAATGTTTTCTACTGGATCGACGGGCCCTTCGGGTATGCCATCTCATCCTACACAGGAAGCGCCGAACTGGCGCGCGTCTCAGCAGACGTATTTCGTCAACTTAATCTGGCGCGCCCGCACGAAGGCTCGAAGGCAATAGACACTCACTAGGAACTTCTACTCGCCATCAGCAGCGCTACCAGAGCGCGCTTAAACGTGCGCCACCCATTTCACACCACTGATTCACAAGGAATTCATGACATGATCGCTTTCGGCTCTCCCTTTGCTGCACTTCTGCGCCGCGCCTTGCTCCCTCTTGCGCTCTTTAGCGCTGTTTATGTCACTGCTGTTGCACAGGCCGCCACGCTAAATGTGTATGGCCCTGGCGGACCGGCACCCGCCATGAAAGAGGCTGCTCAAGCGTACGGAGCCAAACACGACATCCAGGTTGACATAGTGGCTGGCCCGACGCCGAAATGGGTTGACAAGGCCCGCGAAGACGCCGACATCGTGTATAGCGGGTCCGAACACATGATGAGCGATTTTGCCAAGGCCATGCCCGGCCTCTTCAATCTCTCTGATGTATTGCCGCTTTACCTACGGCCGGCCGCCATCCTGGTTCGCCCTGGCAACCCCAAAAAAATCAAAGGGTTCAAGGATTTGCTTCAGCCAGGTATTAAAGTGCTGGCCGTCGCCGGTGCCGGGCAAACTGGCCTTTGGGAAGATTTGGCTGGGCGAACAGGCGATATCAAAACAGTCAGGGCCTTTCGAAGCAATATGGTTCTACCTGAGGCGACCAATAGTGCCGCCGCACGCCAACAGTGGGTTGAACACCCGGAAATTGACGCCTGGCTGATCTGGAATATCTGGCAAGTGGCCAATCCCGAGCTGGCCGACCAGGTGCCCGTCGAGGAACCCTGGCGCATTTATCGCGACATGGGTGTCGTTCTGACCAACGCCGGAAAAAAGAACGTACAGGCCAAGGACTTCATTGAATTCCTACAGTCAGCGGAAGGCCAGCGTATCTTTGCCAAATGGGGCTGGAGCACTGGCACAGACAAATAATAATTGGGGCGGTATGCAATCTTGGGTGCCATTGGCACCCAAGATGTTTTACAAAATGCAAAACCTCAATAAATATCTCACACCGTATATTTGCTAGGATAGACACAACCACAGCAGGTGTCTTGATGTCAGCAAACGAAAATAACAAGACTAAAGAAACGTCGCCCAATAAGCGGCTAGGCGAAGCTTTACCGCAAGGCTATCGTGCGGGAATCATCACGGCCATCACCGTACTGCTTGGCTTCTCGCTAAGTTTTCTAAGGTTCTGGGGATTCGAAGCGCCTGGGGAGTGGACATTCCGATCCATCATTCCCGCCTTCACGCTGATACTGGCAATCGTCCTGCAAATTACTGCACTTTATCGGGCCCTATCCCTCAAAGACGATGACGAGCATGAGTATCGAAAAACCGTCTTGTGGCTTATTACTTCAGCAATTATGATGCTGATCGGACTGGCCGCCGCTGTGTGGGAAGCGTCTTGACAACCTACCCGGCCGCAGCCTGAACGCCTCAAGGCAACCCAGGCCGCGACGGCTACCCCTTATTTTCCATACTTGCTTTTGGCGTCGGCTTCGCACTTATCTTGTGCATCGCCTGAAAGCGCATCGCACTTTTCCTTCGCAACACCGTATTGTGCATCGCGTTTTTCTTTCAATGCATCATGCTGCGCTTCAGCCGTTTTCTTGCCGCTTTTGGCGTCTGCATCGGCACTCTCGCGGTTGGCCTTGGCTTGTTTCTTACATACATCTTTATCGTTTCCGCTTAGCGCATCGCACCGCTCCAAATCAGCCTTGTACTGAGCCTTGATCTGGTCCGGCGTATGCACAGCCTGGGTGGATTGCGCGTAAGCATTTGCTCCCATAGCGGCAATGCAAAGCAACGCGCTGCCGATAACCGGTTTGATAAGCTTGATGTCGATTCTTTTCATGATCTGTTCCTATATAGGATGCGTCGCAGGCGCAAGACTACACACCGGCGAATAGATTCCACAGTTTATTTATCAAGCGCTTCGCGCACGTCGTCTTTGGCTTCGCCTATTTTGCGTTGTACCTTACCGACGACCTTTTCGGCTTTGCCTTCGTGCTCGGTCTCGCGGTTGCCTGTTACTTTGCCAACGGCTTCCTTGATTGAGCCCTTCACTTCCTTGGCGGCGCCTTTGATGCGATCGTTATCCATGTTCGCTCCTTGCTGACCGTAGTCATAAATCCGCTTGGCCGTATGCAAGTCGTATGACAGAACGTCAACCTACTCAACGACTGCGGACACAGACACAGTACCCAGCGGAAACAAAAGCAGAAAGACCTGCATGCACTAGCTGATCTAGTATTTTTTAACTTTTTTTACCAGACCTTTTGCTGCGATTCATTGGCTTTTCGTAGCCTATGACGCCGCGCTCCCGTGCCCAGACGATGGCGGCGCTACGCCGATGCACGTCAATTTTGCTATAGATGGTCGCAACATGATTGCGCACAGTATTGCGCGATAGGTGCAAGGCGTTTCCTATTTCGTCATTATCCAAACCTTGGCATATCAGCCCAAGCACTTCACGCTCGCGCTGCGTTAAATCGGCCAGTTCACTCTTGCCGTCAGCCTGACCTTGCGGGCGCCGAATCTGGGCGAGTTTTTCGATAACCGTGCGGCTAAACCAGGACGTGTCTTGCATCACGGTTTCAATCGCCGCAATCAGCTCGACCTCGGACTGCTTACGCTGGGTGATATCCTGCATTACGGCAAGTACACAGCGTTTGCCGTGTATGGTGACCGTCTCGGCCGAAGCTAGGCAATCGACCAGCGCCCCGTCTTTCGTGCGTAGCTGGATTTCGTAGTTGCGCACACTATTGGTTTGCTCTAGTTGGGCTTGCAGCTTATGGTATTCCTTAGGATTTTCCCATACGGCAAGGTAAGCTGAATCGCTGGCCATGACCTCTTCCGCTGTATACCCCGTAGCCGCCAGAAACGCTTCATTGACTTCCAGCAAGCTGAAATTTTCCAGGGTGCTGACAGTCATGGGTACCGGCGCCAGCCGGAAGGCCTTGGAAAAACGCTCTTCCATTTGCCGCAGCGCATCTTCCACCTTCTTTCTTGGATCAAGGTCATTGAAGGTAAACAGCATGCACTCATCGTCCCCAACTTCGATAGGCTGACCCGCAACGATGACGGATTTTCTACCGCCATCCGGAAGCTTCAGCAGCGCCTCCATTTGCGGGATCGTCTTACCTTCGTTAAGGCTGGCAATGGCGGACTCTTTGTTCACGACACCTTCCAGCACATCGATTTCGTAGACGGAACCACCAATAACTTTGTCCCGAGAATAGCCCGTCATGTCCAAAAAACCCTGATTCACTTTCACATACCGCAAATCAGACAAGCGGCATATTACGGCTGGCGCGGGATTCGCATTAAAGGCTTTCTCGAAGCGTTCCTCGGCGTTATAGCGTTCGGTGACGTCCTGCATGACTAGCACCGCGGATTCGGCATTACCTGCGTTGTCGAGCAAAATTAGGCTGCGAACCAGGTGCACCCGCCGGAACTCATCATCGTCCAAACGGAAAACCTCGACCACTACATCCGTAAATTCATCGCCCTGCAGCACCCGCTCCATGGGATATTGCCTAGGCAAAAGATGGTGATTATTCCGGTATTTGAGCAAGTACTTTTTCCGGTATCCGCTCGCCGTGACGCCAAGGTCCTGCAGCTCCTGCGCCCCATGTATGGCCAACGCCGTTTCATTAGCCCAGGCAATAGCCTGATCAGGGTCAATCAATATGACGCCTTCACTTAAACCGGTAATGATTTGCTGTAGATGCCGGCGATGGGAATTAGGCACATAAGAGGTATTGTCCATTCATTGTCCAGTGCAGATCCGTCGTTTATGGCATGGCCAGTATCGAATAAGAATAGCTGATACAAGCCGAACCAGCCCAACAAACATAACGCAGCTCACAAAAAAAATAGACCCCTGTCAGAAATACTAGACAAGCTGATGAAAAGGAATCTAGGCGGTGCACCGGCACCTACCTAAGATGGGTTCTCCTACTGATCTCAATACGGACGATGACATGGGCTACAGTAAATTCATCCAGGAGCTTGCCAAGGACATGGATGACAAAATTATTGGGTATGCCAATACAGGCAACGAGGACGGGTGTTTGATTTATCTGCGTAGCCGTAACCACCGTATTTTTGTACCCGCTGAAGTCATAGGCAGAAAACGCGCAGAGGTGATCGAGGCATTGCGGCAAAAGATCAATGAAGGGCTTACAGATACGACCTTCCTTGCCTTGAGAAACGATGGCAATAAGCTGATATTCGAACATCTGGAAAACACAGAATAACAATCATCAGCTGAAATATCGATATGCCACCATCCGATTGCAATGCCCCGAGGCCATGATTCCATTAACAACGTTAAAATGGCGCTCCAGCAATTGATGTGAGTAAATAATGGCAACCAAGAACCGTGTCGAAGGGGCTGAGGCTATCGTCGGGTTCATGCACGATGCGAAGCTTCCTTATGGAACCGCGCAGGATACCCGGGCAGACCTCTCCGTTTCGGCCAAAGCAGGCGATAAATGGCGATTGACCAAGATCTCGATGCCTGTTGTTTTCCGGCTTAGCAGCGACACCCCCGAAGTACTGATCGAATCGCTCAAGACGCCCTTTTATAAAGAGTACCGCCCGGTTTTTGGCACTAAATTTTCTTATGACATGATCAAAAGAAAATTATTCATTGAGGGGTACCTAAATAAAGGCCGCGGCGACCCATACGTCTTGTGCCTGTCTCGATAGGTCAATAGCCGTAAAATTCTTCGGTACGAATATCGTCGTCATCGATCCCTGCCCCGCTCAGCACCTGTCTTATGGCGGCAACCATTTCAGGCGGGCCTGCCAGGTACACCACAGGGTCGGGCAGGTCGCTGATTGCACGTTTGAGCATGTTGGCATCGAGCATACCGGTTTCGCCCGTCCAGGGTTGGCTGGATTTGGCCATTTGCGTCATGGTGGCCAGCATGTGGAAACGGGTATTTTCCTTCTCTAGCTGCTGCAGCTCTGATAGAAAAGCAGCATCTTCCGGGCGCCGATTGGAATAAATCAGCAATAGCTGCTGCGGCAAAGCTTTATGCGCGGCATGCCGCAGCATGCTCATGAAGGGCGTGATGCCAATACCTCCGGCAATCAAAACCCCCGCCCTGTTGGCTTTGTTATGCAATATCAGCGAGCCAAACGGCCCATCGATTTTCACCGGTGCCCCCGTAGCCAGCAATTTGAGGCGCTGTTTATAGGCACTGTCGCGCATTCTTGTGGTGACGCACAGCTTATCTTGAAACGGTGCACTGACGATGGAAAACGTGTGTTGCTCGCCCTCTCCGTCCGGGCTATCAGGGTTAGGCAAGATCAAGTCTATTGCCTGCCCAGGCTTGAACACAAAGTCGCCGGGTTTCGAAAAACAAAATGCGGTTGTTCCCTGGGCTACATCTTGCCTGGACATCAACGCAGTGTCATAGATAGCCATGTGCTTCCCCTTCTTTTCAAGAGATCCGCCGATGCAAACAGCATGGCGGGCAAGCATTCATTTGGAGCCGCGCGCTATTCGCGCAAACGCCGAATGATTGTGTATGGATTCAAAATTTTCCGCTTCTACGACAAAAGCCTTGATGCGCGTATCCAGGTCGAGCGCCAGAGCCACATCGCGCACCAGATCTTCGACAAACTTCGGATTATCGTAAGCCCGCTCGGTGACATATTTTTCGTCTGCCCGTTTCAGCAGCCCATACACTTCGCACGAAGCACCGCGTTCGGCAATGGCAACCAACTCCTCGATTGAAACCGGCTCATCAATATCCGCTTCAATATGAATATGCGAGCGTTGATTATGGGCTCCATAGTCGGAAATTTCTTTCGAGCATGGACATAAGCTGGTAGCCGGCACGCTGACCTTCATACGCAAGGCAACCTTGCCCTCCCGACGAGCACTTGCCGTCCAGCATACATCGTAGTCAAGCTGGCTTTGCACTCCCGACACGGGGGCTGTTTTCTTGATGAAGTAAGGAAAGCGCATTTGCACCTCCCCGCTTTGCGCATCCAGTCTGCTTAACATGGCCGGCAGAATCGTTTTGAAATCGTCCAGGCTCAAGGCCTGCGTCTGCGCCTCCAGTATCTCGACGAAGCGTGACATATGCGTACCTTTGGTGGTGGCTGGCAACCCAACCGTCATCGTCAACAAGGCTACCGTGGGCATGCTGCGCCCACCTGAACGAACACTTAACGGATAGCGTACGTCTTTGATGCCTACCGCATCAATACATAAACCGCGCTGATCGATGCTCGACTGAATATCCGGCAAAGCCGAAAGGTTTTCATACATGTCCATGCCAGCCCCTTTAAAGATGATGCCGTCCAATTAGATACAGGCGGCGGTCCTGGCGTTCCCAGCATGTTCCAGACTCAACGCTTGTCAATGTCACCAGTTTGTATAAAAAGCACCAAAACCGGAAACGCACGCATCAAAAACCAGTTGAAACCTCTACGTGATAACCCTGCATCCACCGCCTGATCATGGTGCATCAAGCGACCAATTACGCAAGCCCATAAATCGCTGTAAGCCGCATGAACACTAGCTTTCAATTTACTTTCACTGCAAATCTCGTTGCGCTAAACGCCTGTTTTATTGCGGTTATATCTTATTGACTGACATATTTGAATCGCCTATAACTGCGACGGCAGTTGAATGTTTGTACCTTATTGCAACCAACAACACAGCGTAAATATAAAAGGCCAGGAGAGACACACATGAAAAGCAGTTTGAAAGAAACCAGCACAGCAGTTCAAGCCAAATCATCGCGCCGTCAGTTTTTGGGTGGCGCAGCAGCCGGAACGGCTGCCGTGGTATCGATGGGTTTCCCTTCTATCGTTAGCGCCCAGACACCCATCAACTTCCGCTTCCAAAGCACATGGCCAACGGTTGATATCTTCCACGAATTCGCCCTTGATTTCGCCAAAAAAATCAATGACATGACAGGCGGCGAACTGAAGATCGAAGTATTGCCCGCCGGCGCCGTAGTGCCCGCTTTCGCTCTGCTTGACGCTGTCTCCAAAGGCACCCTGGACGGCGGTCACGGCGTGCTGGGCTACAACTACGGCAAACAGAACGCCCTGGCGCTGTTTTCGTCCGGCCCCGCTTTCGGCATGGACGCCAACATGATTCTGGCCTGGCACAAATACGGCGGCGGCAAAGAGCTCCTGGCCAAACTGTACTCCTCGATCGGCGGCAACGTTGAGTCCTTCCTAAGCGGCCCAATGCCAACGCAGCCTTTTGGCTGGTTCAAGAAACCGGTTACCAAAACCGAAGACCTGAAAGGCCTGAAGTTCCGCACCAACGGCCTGGCCATTGACCTGTTCACCGCCATGGGCGCAGCCGTTAACGCCTTGCCTGGCGGCGAAATCGTCCCGGCACTAGACCGCGGCCTGCTCGACGGCGCTGAATTCAACAACGCCACATCCGACCGCCTGCTGGGCTTCCCCGACGTGTCCAAGGTTTGCATGCTGCAAAGCTTCCACCAGTCGTCCGAAACCTTTGAAATCATCTTCAATAAAGAAAAATACGCCGCCCTGCCCGACAAGATGAAAGCCATCATCGCCAATGGCGTGGAAGCCGCATCGGCCGACATGTCCTGGAAAGCGGTCGACCGCTACTCGCAAGACTACATCAAGCTGCAAAAAGACGACGGCGTCAAATTCTACAAAACACCCGACGCGATCTTGCAGCAGCAGCTTACGGTGTGGGACCAGATCGTGGCCGAGAAAAGCAAGACCAACCCCATGTTCAAAGAAATCGAAACATCGCAAAGGGCATTCGCCGCGCGCGCAATGGCATGGGACATGGACACCAACAACAACCGCCGCATGGCTTACAACCATTACTTCGGTCGCAAAGCAGCACCTAAGAAGAGCACATAAGCCGTAGCCTTATTGCAACTTATGTAATACCACCCGTTTGCCCAAGGGTGGTATTTTTTACTCGGCGGCTTACTTCTTCCCAGCAAGGTGATTTCTACCATGCAAAAATTTTTGCTAACTATTGACCGGGTAAATACCTGGATCGGACAGCTTTTTGGCTGGTTCGTCCTGGTGCTTACCTTGTTTGTCACATACGAAGTTTTTTCCCGGTATGTCTTGGGCGCGCCCCATTCCTGGTCGTTCGACGCCATGAACATGATGTATGGCGCCCTATTCATGATGGCCGGTGCTTATACCCTTTCCAAGAACGGCCACGTACGTGGCGACGTACTGTACGGTTTTTTCCCGCCTCGCTTGCAGGCCGGGCTGGACCTGACGCTTTATATCTTGTTCTTTTTCCCCGGCGTGCTGGCCTTGTGCTGGGCTGGCTACAACTATGCCGCCGAATCATGGATGATTACCGAACACTCAACCATTACCGCCGACGGCCCTCCCATATACCCCTTTAAGGCCATTATCCCGCTTGCGGGCATTACCTTGCTGTTCCAGGGCTTCGTGGAAGTCGTCTACTGCATCCAGTGCCTGAAACAAGGCTTCTGGACCAAGCGCGACAAAGACGTGGAAGAAGTCGACGTAGACAAACTCAAGGACATGGTGCACGTTACCGAAGACATCAACGACCTTGACCATCTTGTCGTCCAGCAACAGAAAGGAAACCATTCATGAGAAAAGAAGTCTGGTTCGGCCTTTCCATACTGGCCGCTATTATTATCGCCCTCTTCGTATTCATGCCGGCTCCGGCTGATATCACCAACGGGCACCTGGGTTTATTGATGCTGGCACTGATCGTGGTAACGATCATGCTGGGTTTTCCAACGGCCTTCACCCTGATGGGCATGGGGGTGATGTTCACCTACCTGGCCTACCGGAATATGGGTCCGCAGCAGGCCATTGCGCAAACGCTGGACTTGATGGTGCTGCGCACCTATTCGGTCATGACCAGCGATGTGCTTATTGCCGTACCCTTGTTTATTTGCATGGGCTATCTGGTCGAGCGCGCCAACCTGATCGAAAAGCTGTTTAAAAGCTTACATCTGGCCATGGCGCGCGTGCCCGGATCGCTGGCCGTGGCAACCGTAGTTACCTGCGCCGTGTTTGCAACGGCTACTGGTATCGTGGGCGCCGTGGTTACCCTCATGGGCTTGCTGGCGCTGCCAGCCATGCTCAAGGCCGGATATAGCGTCAAGCTTTCTGCCGGCGCTATTACGGCTGGCGGCTGCCTGGGCATTATGATCCCGCCATCGGTACTGCTGATCGTGTATGGTGCCGTGGCAGGCGTATCAGTGGTCAAACTGTATGCGGGCGCATTCTTCCCCGGCATCATGCTGGCACTGCTCTACGTCATCTACATCATGATCGTGGCCAAGATCAACCCCAAGGCAGCGCCTCCGCTATCGCAGGAAGAGCGCCGAGTCACGTTGCCGGAATTTGCCCAGGTCGCCAAAGAAACCATCAGCAACCGGGCTCTGCCCGGCCTGATCGGCGCAATGAAAGGCAAGCGCAACGCCAACGTGCCCATGAGCACACTGTTCAACCATTTGGTCATTACCTTGCTTCCCGCCTTGGCGTTCGTCGCCATCATGGGCTTGAGCTATAAAATGGTCACGGCACCGCTGCCCCAGCTTGCCAGCGGCCTGGTTGAAATGGGTTTCGCCTCTGACTCCGACTCCTCCAGTCAGTTTGACAGCGGCGGCTTGCAAGAGCCCGAACCTATGGGTGGCCTGGCCGAGCCCGAATCAGAAACAACGACTGCAGCAAGCAGCGTGGAACCCGCAGCCGCCGAAACGCCTGCTGAAGAAACCGTTAACGAAAGCCGACCTGCCCCAATGGCATTCTGGATCGTATTGGCCATAGGCACAGTGATATTCGCTATTTTCTATGCAATGTTCACCTTTGCGCGGCTTGAAATCTTCAAGATGCTGCTCAGCTCGTTCTTCCCACTGGCCATCATGATTTTGGCCGTACTGGGCAGTATCGTGTTCGGCCTGGCAACGCCATCGGAAGCGGCGGCAATGGGTTCGTTCGGCGGCATCTTGCTGGCACTGGCCTATCGGCGACACAACCTGGCGATGATGAAGGAATCGGTATATCTGGCGGCCAAGACCAGCGCCATGGTGTGCTGGCTATTCGTCGGTTCCAGCATCTTCTCGGCTGCGTTCGCGCTGCTGGGCGGACAGGAAATCATTAATACCTGGGTCTTGAGCATGGACTTGACTCCCATGCAGTTCCTGATCATGGCCCAGGTCGTTATCTTCCTGCTGGGGTGGCCGCTGGAATGGACGGAAATCATCGTGATTTTCATGCCCATCTTCCTGCCGCTATTGGCGCACTACCAGATCGACCCATTGTTCTTCGGGTTGCTGGTGGCGCTAAACCTTCAAACGGCATTCCTGTCGCCACCGGTTGCCATGTCCGCGTTCTACTTGAAAGGGGTCGCGCCCCCGCATGTCACGCTAAACCAGATCTTTGCGGGCATGCTGCCGTTCATGGGCATACAAATTATTGCCATCGTGTTGATGTACTTGTTCCCCGCTATCGGCTTGTGGCTTCCCGAGGTCTTGTACTAAGCTATTAAGCAAACACGTTATTTGCATTCAAGGCCGGTCCCGCAAGGAACCGGCCTTTTCCTTGGATGTTCAACGTTATAACCCTATAGCACGTGTGGCTATAATTTCCTGTTCCCCAATAGCAGGAACAACCAGACCGCCATGCGTCAAAACTTAGCTGTAACCCGCATCGAAACTAAGGTACGCGCAGACCAATACCTCATATCCAAAACCGATATCAACGGCAACATTACCTATGCCAACCCTGCTTTCATCGAGATCAGTGGCTACTCGCGCGAAGAACTAATAGGCCAGCCCCATAACATGGTGCGGCATCCCGACATGCCGGCAGCGGCCTTCAAGGATTTGTGGGACACGCTACAAGCACGCAAACCCTGGCTGGGCTTGGTCAAAAATCGGCGCAAAGACGGCGGCTTTTACTGGGTGCTAGCCAACGTCGTCCCCATTTATGAACAAAGCGGAGTCACTGGTTATGCATCAGTACGGGTCAAACCCAGCGACGAACAAATAAACGCAGCCCAAGACTTCTACGACGCCATCAATGCCGGCACCAGCAATGGCTATACCGTAAAACATGGACAGCGCGTGCGCACGGGTTGGCGACAAATATTGGACATTGCCGCCCTGCCATTTGAGAGCACCCTGCGTGCCGGGATGTTTCGCATGGCGACGCTATCGACGGCAACCATCGTTGCAGCGACCTGGTTCGCCGCCACTGGCGGCCTGCCGCCACAACACCGCAGTTGGATGCTGGCTGCACTTGCCATCGCCACGCTTGGCAACCTGGCCTATGGCTGGGCTATTGCACAGCGCGTGATCAAGCCACTGGACAACGCCGCCAAGATCGCACGACAAATCGCTTCAGGCAATCTGCAAATCGAAATTGATACCCAGCAAGAAGGCGAAGTCGGCAATCTTTATTTCTACCTGGACATGATGCGCAAAAGCCTGATCGGCATTGCCACCGACGTACATGCAGGCGCATCGGCTACCGCGCGCATGGCCGAAATCCTGAATAACAGTAACGCAAACCTATCTACGCGCACCGACGACCAGGCAGCATCCTTGCAGGCCACCGCAGCGCGGATGGAGACATTGACGGCGACCGTCAAGCAAAACGCCGACAATGCCAACCAGGCCAGCCAACTGGCCCAAGCTAGCATGCAAACTGCCCAGCAAGGCGGTACCGTGGTCAGCGACGTAGTCACCACCATGCAAGGCATACACGAGAGCTCGCAAAAAATCGGCGACATCGTGACCCTGATCGAATCGATTGCTTTTCAAACCAACATCCTGGCATTGAACGCAGCGGTAGAGTCTGCCCGCGCAGGCGAAGCTGGCCGTGGATTTGCCATTGTTGCCGGCGAAGTGCGCAACCTGGCTCAAAAAAGTGCGGCGGCAGCCAAAGATATCAAAACCCTTATCGATGTATCGGTAAGCCGCATGGAAATCGGCACGCAGCAAGCCGACCGCGCAGGAATAACCATGCAGGATATTGTGGAGTCAGTGCGCCGGGTTACGGACATCATGAACGAGATCTCGACCGCATCGGTAGAACAGGCGGGCGGGCTGGTGCAAATCAATCAGGCGATTTCGGAAATGGACCAGGTTACCCACCAGAATGCCGCTTTCGTGCATGATTTGGGTAATGCAGCGCAGGCTATGTCGGGAGAGGCCAAGGGATTAAGGTTGGCTATTGAGGTGTTGAATACGGGGAAGTAACAAACCTCTTTATTTTTAAGCGTCCGCAGCTTCCTGAATGGCGTCAGATACCCATTGATTCAAGCTTTCCCCAGTAGCTGCTGCAATGGCGGCGGCTTGGTTAATTTCGGGGACCTGCGTATTTTTCCGCTGCGCTATTTCCATTCACTCGCCATTCTCTCCGCTTTGCCTCTGCCATAAAGTAAGTGTCCCTACCCACTCCACGGGACGCGGCATGACCCAACACGGCGCAAGCTACCGGCAGCTATTCAGCAACCTACATATGGTGCGCCTACTCTGTTGGGCGAGGATCAGATGCTGCACACAAATAGTCTGTCAAAAAAACAACCTGGCCACGCTCCTATTCCGCCTGAAGTACGCCAAGGCATGCGATTAGATGTATTGACAACAAATATTAAATGTAAATACAATAAATCATGATTTTGGAATGGGATCCAGCTAAAGATGTGATCAATATTGCCAAGCATGGTCTGTCGTTAATTGACGCAAAGCTGGTGTACGACGCACCCTATAAAATCACGGTCAGCTCACCACAGCAAGGTGAGGATCGCCAAATGGATATTGCACTGGTCGAAACGGTCGGCATTGTTCTCGTCCTCGTCTATGTTGCTCGTGGACCGACCTTGAGAGCGATTTCTCTACGACGAGCATCGAAAGCAGAAAGGAGGTTCTATGTTGAAACACGCAATAAAGCACAGTAAAACCGATTGGCAGCGGGTGAAACAAGAGGCTTCCCAGGATCAGAAAATTGCCTTCGAGCCGAAAACCGATCCCTATGACCCCAACGACGAACAGGCTACCTCTGCGTATTTAAACGCGTCAAAAGTGACGGTCCGAGGACCAGGGCGACCCAAAGTATCCGTCAGGCGGCAAGCCTTAACAATGCGGATGGACCCTGATTTGCTAGAACACTTGCGAGCATCAGGAAAAGGCTGGCAAAGTCGTCTACATCAACTGATCCAGGATGCGGTTTCCAAAGGCAAGTTATAACGATAATTCCCACATCTAATCTAATCGGTAGTCCTCTGCTTCTCAGGGGGGATTGTTGTTTCTCTTTATTAGCTTGGCAAGCAACACGTACTTTTCCGCTACGCTATTTCCATTCATTCGCCCTCCCGTGTGCTCGTGCCCCGCTCTACAGTAGACGTCCCTATTCAATCCACGGGACGCGGCATGAACCAACACGACGCAAGTTACCGGCAACTATTCAGTAGCCCACATATGGTGCGCTGCCTGTTCGACGGCATTCTCCAGGCATGTACTGACTATGGCCCAGGCCTACCTGGCGCCAACGATTTGGATTGGGATGCCGCCCAGGCATTGCCAACGAGCTATATCGGTAAAGGATTGCAGCAGCGTCACAGCGATTGTGTTTGGCGCATTCCTCGTCGCGATGGTGACGACTTATACATTCTGCTGTTGTTGGAACACCAGTCGCGCATCGACGCGTACATGGCCTTGCGCATTCTGATCTACGTTGGTTTGCTGTATCAAAGCTTGCTCAAGCAAGGCCTGATACCGGCGGGCGGGCGTTATCCGCCTGTGCTGCCGGTGGTTTTATATAGTGGTGTCACGCCTTGGAGTGCGGCGACTCATTTGCGTGACTGCATTGACACCAGCCTGGCGCTACGCCACCTGCAGTCCGATATCAACTACATTTTGTTGGATGAAGGGCAGATGCTACGAACTTCTCGC
>DATJCP010000459.1:0-6917 GCA_035514715.1 Candidimonas sp. | reverse complement strand
ATCGGGTCTGCTGGGCGAGCAATACGTCGGCCTGACTCCGGGCGGCGATGACAAAATGCTCAAAAACGATAGTGAAATCCAATACACGCAAAGCGCCGTGGTCCTGGAGGAATTGATCAGCAAGTTCCTGTACAGCTCCGCCGACAAGGAAGGAACGGCCGCTCCCCAAGCCGCTCCAGCCACCGCACCGGCATTGTCGGGTGAACACAACATCGCTGCGCCAAAACCCTAGAGCCGGCAACGTACGTTTACAATCCCTAGCCTGTTGCTTACAAAACTGAATAGACATGACTCAATCACCTACTCCGGCCCTCAAACCCGCCCACCGGCTGGTCCGGATGACTGCATTGCTAGGCGCTACGACGCTTGCAGCCGGTTGCGCCACGGTCAGCAATCCAAACCCTGATGATCCCTGGGAACGCTATAACCGCGGCATGTATACGTTCAACGATACGGTCGACCGCGCTCTTCTCAAGCCAATTGCCATCGGTTACGAGACATTGACGCCTCAGCCCATGCAAACCTGTATCCACAACATGTTCAATAACGTTGTCGACGTCTGGTCTGCCTTGAACAGTTTCCTGCAGGCGCAAGGGCATGACTTCTTCAACACCCTGGGTCGGGTGCTATTCAATTCGACCATGGGACTGGGCGGTTGTATCGACGTCGCGTCCATGAACGGATCACAACGCATCCAAAACGACTTCGGCGTCACTCTAGGCGTGTGGGGCTTCAAGCCAGGCCCGTATGTTGTGCTGCCGTTCCTGGGCTCCAGTTCGGTACGCGATGGAGCTGCCACGCTTGGCACCTTCGCCCTCGACGTATCGCCGATTACACCCGTGTTTGAAATCGACAACGTGCCGCTGCGTAATTCCCTGGTCGGTCTGTACACTGTCGACACGCGCGCCAGCCTGCTGGACGCAGACCAGTTGGTCAACGAGGTGGCGCTTGACCGTTACAGCTTTATTCGCGACGCTTATATACAGCGCCGCAAAGCGCAGGTAGACAGCCGCCGGGCCGACAACAGCCTGCCCGACTATACCCAGGAAAACCTCCCCGACTACTCGGATGACGAGGCCGAAGCGCCAGCGGCAGCCCCTACGGCAAAAACCGCCAAGTAATCAGGACCATTATGTTCAAAGCCATTATTTCAGCTATATCCCTATCAAGTGCCAGCCGCCTGATAAGCGCGGGCTTGCTTGGCCTGGCCGGGCTGACCATGGGCACGGCACAAGCCCAACAGTCCGTCGATACTATTCATTCGCCCAGCGATTTCGTGGAAACCGTCGCCAACAACGCGCTGGAAGCCATCAAGAAAGACCAAGGCGTCAAAGCGGGCGACTTGGTCAAAACCAACCAAATCGTCAATGAATACGTATTGCCTTATGTAAACCTGGAAAAAACCACCCGTCTGGCTGCCGGCCGTTACTGGCGCCAGGCTACGCCCAAGCAGCAACACGACTTGGTCCAGGCATTCAAGGGCACGCTTATCCGCACCTATAGCGGCGCCTTTACCAAGGTAGACCAGAAATCCACCTTCGCCATGCTGCCGTTCCGGGGCGATGCCAGCGCCGATGACCTGGTGGTGCGTTCGACACTATCGCAAAGCAACGGGCCAACGATAGGTATCGACTACCGCCTGGAAAAAACTCCGCAAGGCTGGAAGATCTACGACTTGAATGTGGAAGGCATCTGGTTGATCCAGAACTACCGCAATCAGTTTTCCCAGCAGATTTCACAGAACGGTATCGATGGCCTGATCGCGGCGTTAAACCAACGTAACCAGTAATCCGATACCCATCGCTATAATGTAAAGCTTGGCTTAATTTCGAGCCAAGCTTTTTTTATTGCTATGTCTGCCCTCTCCTTAGAACATATTTCAAAAATATATGCACCGCGTACTCGCGGCATGGCCGACTGGCTGACTGCAAAGCCCAAAGGGCAGGGCTTCCAAGCCCTTGAAGACGTCAGCCTTACCGTCGAATACGGTGAATTTTTCGGCCTTCTGGGCCCCAATGGCGCCGGCAAAACCACGCTTATCTCCATACTGGCCGGGCTGGCCCGCGCCACGTCTGGCACTGCGCGTGTCTGTGGCCACGATGTCGTCAGCGAATTCAAGCTGTCGCGCCGTGCGCTGGGCGTCGTACCGCAAGAAATTGTCTACGACCCGTTTTTCACCGTTCGCGAAACCCTAAGACTGCAATCGGGCTACTTCGGCCTGCGCAATAACGACGACTGGATAGACGAAATTCTGGCCAACCTGGGCCTGTCCGACAAAGCCGACAGCAATATGCGCGCGCTTTCCGGCGGTATGAAACGCCGTGTACTGGTGGCGCAAGCCCTGGTGCACCGCCCTCCCGTCATTATTCTTGACGAGCCCACCGCCGGCGTCGACGTCGATTTGCGCCGCACGCTCTGGGAATTCATCGCCCGACTCAACAAGGAAGGCCACACCATATTGCTGACCACCCACTATCTGGAAGAAGCCGAGGCGCTGTGCGGGCGCATTGCCATGCTTAAGCACGGGCGCATCGTCGCACTGGACACCACGCAGGCGCTGCTGGCGCGCGTTGGCGGCACCGACCTCGAAGACGCTTTCGTACGCATCATGCGCGACGACGAATTCACGGGAGTTACGGCATGAGCTCCACTCCCTTGATCAAGCCGCGCAATGATATGGGCTCGGGCTTCCCAACGCTGCTGCGCAAAGAGCTTTCGCGATTCTGGAAAGTTGCGTTCCAGACCATTGCCGCACCCGTATTGACTGCACTGCTGTATTTGCTGATCTTTGCTCACGTGCTGGAAGGGCGGGTACAGGTATATGGCTCGGTGCCCTATACCTCGTTTCTCATCCCTGGCCTGATGATGATGAGCATGCTGCAAAACTCGTTCGCCAATCCATCGTCGTCGCTGATCCAAAGCCGCATCACGGGCAACCTGGTGTTCATTTTGCTGCCGCCCTTGTCGCACCGCGAAATCTTCAGCGCTTACATACTGGCCGCCATTGCGCGCGGCCTGTGCGTAGGCGCCTGCGTTTGGTTGGTGGCCCTGTTCTTCGTTGTCTTGCCGGTCACCAATCTGCTTTGGCTGCTGGTCTTTGCCGTGCTGTCTTGCGGCATCATGGGCATTCTGGGGCTGATTGCCGGGCTATGGTCCGAAAAATTTGATCAGCTGGCGGCCTTCCAGAACTTCCTGATCATGCCAGCCACGTTTTTATCAGGGGTTTTCTACTCCATACACAGC
This sequence comes from Candidimonas sp., assembly GCA_035514715.1. GTDB lineage: Bacteria > Pseudomonadota > Gammaproteobacteria > Burkholderiales > Burkholderiaceae_B > Pollutimonas. Next base: position 3,674 of record DATJCP010000459.1, on the reverse strand, counting down.
CTGCCCCCCTTCTGGCAGGCCGTCTCGCGCTGGAACCCCATTTTTTATACGATAGACGGTTTCCGTTATGGCTTCTTCGCCGTATCGGACGTATCGCCATGGCATAGCCTGGCGGTTGTCGCATCCGTATTCATCGTGCTTTGCCTTTTTGCCCTGCGCCTGCTGGCCAACGGCTATAAACTTCGGAATTAATTGCTATGTTGCCTACCCCAGAACAAGTACGCCAGTACATCGCCGACAATCTGCCCTGCGACCATATTCAGGTTCAAGGCGACGGCTCGCACTTCGAAGCAATCATCGTCAGCCCCTCATTTGAAGGCAAACGCCTTATTGCACGCCACCAATTGGTGTATTCGGCACTGGGCGAACGCATGAAGGCCGAAATCCACGCCTTGTCCATGCGCACACTTACCCCCGCCGAATACGAGGCGAACCCGAATGGATAAACTACTGATCACCGGTGGCAACCGCCTTCATGGCGAAATCACGGTATCGGGCGCGAAAAACGCCGCTCTGCCTATTTTGTGCGCCAGCCTGCTTTCCGCGGACACCATCACCCTGGAAAACGTACCCGACCTGAAAGACATCGGCACGACGCTGCGACTGCTGGGGCAAATGGGTGTGAAGTCCGAACGCGGCAATGACGGCACAGTACAGCTGAACGCCGGGCAGGTAAACAGTCTGGAAGCGCCCTACGAGCTCGTCAAGACCATGCGCGCCTCCATCCTGGTGCTGGGTCCGCTGCTTACGCGCTTTGGCGAAGCACGGGTCAGTCTGCCGGGCGGCTGCGCCATTGGCCAGCGCCCTGTCGACCAGCACATTAAGGGCCTGGAAGCCATGGGCGCCGAAATCAAGATCGAGCACGGCTTTGTCGTGGCCAAGGCCAAGCGCCTGAAAGGCGCGTCCATACGCACCGACATGGTCACCGTAACCGGCACCGAAAACTTGATGATGGCGGCAGTGCTGGCCGAAGGCCGCACCATACTGGAAAACGCCGCTCGCGAACCGGAAATCATTGATCTTGCCGAGCTGCTCAACAAAATGGGCGCGCGCATCCAAGGTCACGGCGGCGATCGCATCATCATTGATGGCGTAGACAGCCTGCACGGCGCCACCCACCGGGTTGTCGCCGACCGCATCGAAGCCGGCACCTTCCTATGCGCAGTAGGCGCAACCGGCGGCGAAATCATGCTGCGCCAGGCTGCCCCGGAAACGATGGGCGCCATCATCGATAAGCTGCGCGAAGCCGGCCTGACCATAGATTGCGGCGACGACTGGATCCGCTGCTCCATGAGCAAACGGCCACGCGCCACCGGTTTTCGCACGCGCGAATACCCGGGCTTCCCCACCGATATGCAAGCGCAGTTGATGGCGCTGAACACGGTTGCCGACGGCACCGCGGTCATCGTGGAAAACATCTTCGAAAACCGCTATATGCACGTGCAAGAACTGGGCCGCATGGGCGCCGTGATCGATATCGACGGGCACACCGCCGTTGTCACAGGCGTCCCGCAACTATCGGGCGCTACCGTCATGGCTACCGACCTGCGCGCTTCAGCCAGCCTGGTCATTGCCGGCCTGGCTGCCTACGGCGATACCGTCGTCGAACGTATCTACCACCTGGATCGCGGCTATGAGCGCATGGAAGAAAAACTGCGTTCCGTAGGCGCCAACATTCAACGCTTAACCCGGGAAGCCGCATGAGCCCTGCCAGCCTTGGAAGACCCCTTACGCTAGCCTTGTCCAAAGGGCGTATCTTTGACGAAACCATGCCCTTGCTGGAAGCAGCCGGCGTTCAGGTGTCCGAAAACCCCGAAACCTCGCGCAAGCTGATACTGCCCACCAGCAGCCCCGATTTGCAGCTGATTATCGTACGGGCCTCCGACGTTCCCACGTATGTGCAGTATGGCGCTGCCGACTTCGGCATTGCCGGCAAAGACGTTCTGTACGAGCATGCCGCCCAACACCCGGGCGGTCTGTACCAGCCGGTCGACCTGAATATCGCTCATTGCCGCCTGTGCGTGGCCGTGCGCCAGGGCTTCGATTACGAAGCGGCGGTACACCAGGGATCGCGCCTGCGGGTGGCCACCAAATACGTTCAGGCAGCCCGTGAACACTTTGCCCGCAAAGGCGTCTATGTCGACCTGATCAAGCTGTACGGCTCAATGGAACTTGCCCCATTGGTGGGCCTGGCCGACGCCATCGTCGATCTGGTTTCCACTGGCGGCACGCTCAAGGCGAACAACCTCGTTGCGGTAGAAGATGTGGCCGAAATTTCGTCTCGCCTGATCGTTAACCAGGCATCGCTCAAGACCCGCAGCGCCAAGCTGCAACCGTTCATCGATGCGTTCGCGAGGGCATCGGTCAGCCCGACCTAGATTACGGTATACACTCATTGCCATATCTCGTATTTGTTTGCGTCAAACCATGCCGATTACACGTTTAAGCACCCAGTCCGATTCCTTTGCGCGCACCTTGCGCTCGCTGCTTGCCTTCGATGCCTCGCAAGACGAGTCCATTGAACGCGCTACGGCCGAAATCCTGAAAAACGTGCAAGAGCACGGCGACCAGGCGGTGCTGGACTACACCCGGCAATTCGACCGCGTATCGCCGCCCTCCTTTGCGGCGCTGGAAATCGAACGAACTGAATGGCTGGCGGCGCTGAACACCTTGCCCTCCGACCAGCGCCAGGCCCTGGAAGCGGCCGCCGAACGCGTGCGCGGCTATCATGAGCGCCAACGCGCCCAGTCCTGGACCTACACCGAAGCCGACGGCACGGTACTGGGCCAGAAGATAACGCCGCTGGACCGCGTTGGGCTGTACGTGCCCGGCGGCAAGGCAGCCTATCCTTCCTCGGTGCTGATGAATGCCGTTCCCGCCAAAGTGGCTGGCGTACCCGAAGTCATCATGGTTACGCCTACGCCCGATGGCGTACGCAACCCGATGGTATTGGCCGCAGCCGCCATAGGTGGCGTAGACCGGGTATGGGGCATAGGCGGCGCACAAGCCGTTGGTGCATTGGCCTATGGAACGCAAACCATCACGGCCGTCGATAAAATCGTAGGCCCCGGCAATGCTTATGTTGCAGCCGCAAAGCGCCGTGTTTTCGGCACAGTTGGCATCGACATGATCGCCGGCCCCAGCGAAATTCTGATCATCTGCGACGGCACCACGCCCGCAGACTGGATCGCCATGGACTTGTTCTCGCAGGCTGAACACGACGAACTCGCGCAGTCTATTTTGCTGTGCCCCAGCGCCAGCTACCTGGACGAGGTCCAGGCCGCCATCGTCCGCCTGCTGCCCACCATGCCGCGCCGCGACATCATCCGCAGCAGCCTGGCCCACCGCGGTGCGTTGATACTGGTGAAAGACCTGGACGAAGCCTGTGCTATCGCCAACGATATCGCACCGGAACACCTGGAAATTTCCACCGAGAATCCCCAGCAATGGGCGGACAAGATCCGCCATGCTGGCGCCATTTTCCTGGGCCGCTACAGCTCGGAAGCGCTGGGCGACTACTGCGCCGGCCCCAATCACGTACTACCCACTTCGCGCACGGCCCGGTTTTCTTCACCGCTGGGCGTGTATGATTTCCAGAAGCGCTCCAGCCTAATCCATGTATCGCAGGCAGGCGCTCAAACTCTGGGGCGCGTAGCCGCTACACTGGCCTATGG
>DATJCP010000458.1:0-10970 GCA_035514715.1 Candidimonas sp. | reverse complement strand
AAACCAGAAGAAATAACATCTTCGGGTAAAAACAAAAAAGCCGCTTTTGCGGCTTTTTTGCTGCCTTGAGCATTTGCGCATTTGGCTTTTTGGGTTTGGAATATTTGCCGAGTGTGTTAATATCATGGACTTTTCTGGCCGATTTGCACGGGCGAAGTACAACGCTTAGGCAGGATTATCGTTTCAGGGAAGAGCCGGCCGGATGTTCCGGAGGCTATTTTTGAATATTTAGGAACCATCATGAAGACCTTTGTGGCCAAGCCGCACGAAGTCAAACGTGACTGGTACGTGATTGACGCCAAGGGCAAAGTCCTCGGTCGTGTGGCCAGCGAAGTCGCACGTCGTTTGCGCGGCAAGCATAAGCCAGAATTCACGCCCCACGTTGACACCGGCGATTACATTGTCATTATCAATGCATCTGAAATCGCTGTTACGGGTAACAAGTCGCAAGACAAGAAATACTATCGTCACTCGGGCTACCCCGGTGGCATAACTGAAACCACCTTCGAGAAAATGCAACAGCGTTTTCCTGGTCGTGCCATCCAGAAAGCCGTCAAAGGCATGCTGCCCAAAGGGCCGCTGGGTTACGCAATGATCAAGAAGCTCAAGGTTTATGCCGGCGCCGAGCATCCGCACTCAGCTCAGCAGCCCAAACCGCTGGAATTCTAAGGATAGGTCATGATCGGTAATTGGAACTATGGAACAGGTCGCCGCAAATCGTCGGTGGCACGTGTGTTCTTGAAGAAAGGTTCGGGCAAGATTGTCGTCAACGGCAAGCCCGTCGACGAGTACTTCGCTCGTGAAACTGGCCGCATGATTGTGCGTCAGCCCTTGGCTCTTACCAGCCACCTGGAATCATTCGACTTTCAAGTCAATGTCCACGGCGGCGGCGAAAGCGGTCAAGCTGGTGCGATTCGCCACGGTATTACTCGTGCGCTTATCGACTACGACGAAACACTGAAATCGCCTCTGAAGCAGGCTGGTTTTGTTACTCGCGATGCTCGTGAAGTCGAACGTAAAAAAGTCGGTTTCCACAAAGCTCGTCGTCGGAAGCAGTTCAGCAAGCGTTAATCTGGCTGTACACAAGGCTTCGGCCTTGCGACCAACAAAAACCCCAGTTTCGGCTGGGGTTTTTGTCTTTATAGGGCTTGCTTGTCCGGGTAATTTACCTGCGATAGGCAAGCTTGTTGCATAATCTTGTTATTGACGATTTGTTTTTGGGAACTATTATGACTTCGGCAGGGGCAGCACGGATTAAAGTTGGCATTGTTGGCGGTACGGGTTATACGGGCGTAGAACTGTTACGCCTCTTGTCGCAGCATCCGAATGCACAACTTACCGCGATTACATCGCGCAAAGAAGATGGCATGCCGGTGGCGGATATGTTTCCCAACCTGCGCGGCCGAGTCGATTTGTGTTTCCAGACGCCGGAAAAAGCCGCTCTTGAAGAGTGCGATGTCGTTTTTTTTGCCACACCGCATGGCGTGGCAATGAGCCAGGCCGAAAACCTGCTCAAGCACAATGTGCGCATCATTGACTTGGCTGCCGACTTCCGTTTGCAAGACACCCAGGTTTTCGAGCGCTGGTACAAAATGCCGCATTCCTGCCCCACAGTTCTCAAGCAGTCGGCCTATGGTCTGGTCGAACTCAATCGCCAGAAAATTGCCGGTGCGCAAGTCATTGGCAACCCCGGTTGCTACCCCACCACGGTCTTGCTGGGTCTGGCTCCATTGATCGAAGGCGGCCGCCAGCTTATCGATACCTCGCATATCATTGCCGACTGCAAGTCGGGCGTGTCGGGGGCAGGGCGCAAGGCAGAAGTGGGTTCGCTATTTTCCGAAGCCAGTGATAACTTCAAGGCCTACGGCGCAGCCGGTCACAGGCATCACCCTGAAATCTCTGAGCAGTTGGAGCTACTGGCCGGCGCGCCTGTTGGGCTTACTTTTGTTCCCCACCTCGTACCCATGATACGCGGCATGTTCTCAACGCTGTACGCCCGTATTTTGCCCGAGGCGCTGGACACCGATTTCCAGGCTTTGTTCGAGCAGCGCTATGCCGGCGAGGCTTTTGTCGATGTCATGCCTGCCGGCAGCCTGCCTGAAACCCGCTCGGTGCGGGCGTCCAACTTTTTGCGTATCGCCGTTCACCGGCCAGGTGGCGGCGATCAGTTAATTATTCTGGTGGCCCAAGATAACCTCGTCAAAGGGGCGTCGGGCCAGGCTGTGCAAAATATGAATCTTATGTTCGGATTGCCTGAATCAGCCGGCTTGGAGCATGTAGCCATTTTGCCGTAACAACTGTTTGCCGGCTTTTCGGAACTGATTCCTTCTTGTCGGGTCTGTTCTATCATGAAGAAAAACATGAAGAAGAAAGCATCGGCAATTGGTCAGGCTATGCCGAAAAAAGCTCCGGCAGTGCCGGAGCCGCCTCCCGAAGGCATCGCGGGGAAATCCGATAATGCTTGGGCGCGCTGGTTGGTTCTGCCTGTATTGCTGTTGGGGATGCTGTTGGGCGGTGTGGGGGCCAGCTTCTGGTTCAAGGATCAAGCCAATCAGCAAGACCAAGTCGTCCGCAAAGAACTGGAAACCATGCTCAGCCAAAGCCGGGCTGGCCTGGCGCAAGCCAATGCACAGCTTGATGCCTTGCAGGGTCAGCTCATGGTCGAGGAAAGCACCCGGAAGGGGTTGGAGGCTTCCTTGCAGGCGGCGCAAGCCGAACTGGGTAGCGCCCGCGATCGGTTGGCTTTCTATAATCAGTTGTTGCCGCCAGGGCCTGAGGGCGCAATCAGCATACGAGCCCTTGATATCGAGCGGCAAGGCTCCATCTTGCAATATAAGGTCTTGCTGATGCGCAATGGCGCGGACGGCAAGCCATTCAAAGGCCTTATGCAGTTTGTGGCTAAAGGAAGCCTACAAGGTAAAACCGTTAAAATGGACCTGGCGGCAGTCAAAGTGCCTGTTGCATCCGCCGATGCGGGTAGCCAAGCCGAAGCCAATGGCTTCGAATTAAGCTTTGACCAGTTTCAGCGCAGCGGCGGCTTTTTAAGCCTGCCGGAAGGTTTTACGCCGCAAACGGTTACGCTTAATGTATTGGAAGGCGCAACAGTGCGTGTGTCCCGTACGGTAAATCTGCCGGCGGCAGATTAGCCCGCATGAATGTTATAGTTGTTTATTGTGCAGCCCTTACGGCTGCCACGGAGTGCCCTAATGAATACCCTTACCGAATCTGTCAATCTGCAAGCCCCGCCTACGCCTATCATCTTTACTGATGCGGCGGCAGCCAAGGTCAAAGTCCTTTTGGATGAAGAGGGCAACCCCGAACTTAAACTGCGCGTGTTTGTTCAAGGCGGTGGCTGTTCCGGTTTCCAATATGGATTCACGTTCGACGAAACCACCAACGACGATGACACCACCATCGACAAAGAAGGGGTGCAGTTGTTGGTTGATCCCATGAGCTTTCAATACTTGGTTGGTGCCGAGATCGACTACAAAGACGATCTGGAAGGTGCGCAATTCGTAATCCGCAACCCTAACGCCAATTCCACTTGCGGTTGCGGCTCGTCGTTTTCGCCTTGATCAGGCGGGGTACCTGCACCCCAAAATACTAGCCTGACGGGCGCCGGTAACATCGGGCAGCCCTGCCCGATAGCCGCTGACATGCGCCCAGGCCAGCCAGGCAAAAGCCAAGGCCTCTACCAGTTGCACTGGCATATTCAAGGCGGATGTCGCGTATACCGGGCATGGCATGGCGCGCTGCAGGTCCTGCATCAGGCCATCGTTCAAGGCGCCGCCTCCGCAAACCAGCATATCCTTGGTGTCTGGCGCATATCGGCCAATGGCTTGCGCTATGGTTTCTGCCGTCAGCCGTTGCAAGGTGGCCTGTATATCGTTATCGGCCAGCGACGGGCCATCAAACGCCGCCAGGCGCTGCATGAGCCATTCCCAATTGAATAAGTCCCGGCCAGTAGATTTGGGCGGCGCTTGCTCGAACCAGGGTTCGCTGCGGAGCAGGAATTCAAGCAGGGCGATATTGACCTGCCCGGTGCCTGCCCATATGCCGCCGGCGTCGTAGGTCTGGCCGGTTTTGGCCTGCACCCATAAATCAAGCAGAACATTGGCTGGGCCGGTATCGAAGCCGCGGATTTTTCCATCCGGACTAAGCAGGGTTACGTTGGCAATGCCGCCAAGGTTCAGAACGGCGCGGGCTTGCTGGTTGGCAAACAATGCATGATGAAAAGCCGGTACCAACGGAGCGCCCTGGCCGCCCGCGGCTACGTCGCGCGAACGGAAGTCAGCGATGACATCTATGCCGGTTCGTTCCGCAAGCAGAGCGGGTGCGTTGATTTGTATGGTGTAGCCTGCGGCTGGGTCGTGCCTTACGGTTTGGCCGTGCGCGCCTATGGCTTGTATTGCGTCGGGGGCAATGCCTGTCTGGGCAAGCAAATCTTGCGTGGCAGTGGCATAGAGTTCGGCCAGGGCGTTGCCCGCCAGAGCAGCGCGGGCCAGTTCATTAGGCCCTGCGATATTAAGCGCCAGAAATTCTTCGCGCAGCGCGGCTGGCATGGGAAGGGACGCCGAAGCCAGTACGGCGGGCTTGCTGGCCGTGGAAAAGTCAGCCAGTACGGCGTCTACCCCATCCGTACTGGTGCCTGACATCAGGCCAATAAATAGCGCTTGCGGCATGATGGCTGGCGTTTCCAATGCTGGGCCGCGTTAGCGGCTGGCGACCTTGGTGTCTTCGCTGTCTTGCAGGTTGGCCAGCAGGTCGATGTGGTCGCGGTATTGAGCAACGGTGCGCTCGAATGCTTTGCGCTGCTGCCCATCCAGGGTCCGTGCAACAGGCAGGTCGACCGAAAGCGGATCTATTTGCTTATTGTTGACGCGGAATTCATAGTGCAAGTGTGGGCCGGTGGCCCAGCCTGTCGAGCCTACGTAGCCGATGAGCTGCCCCTGGCTGATCTTGTCGCCCTTTTTAAGGCCTTGCGCGAACCGTGTTTGGTGGGCGTACAGCGTGCTGAAATTGCTGTGGTGCTTCACGATTATGGTATTGCCGTAGCCGTTTTGTTGGCCGATGAATTCGACCACGCCATCGGCGGTGGAATGTATGGGGGTTCCGGTAGGCGCAGCGTAGTCGACGCCTTTGTGACCTCGCCAGCCGCCGTGTACCGGGTGCCTGCGCATGCCGAACGTGGAGCTGATGCGGGAAAACTTCAGGGCGGTGCGCAAGAAGGCGCCTTTCAGGCTGCTGCCGTTAAAGTCGTAATAGCTGCCCGATGTTTTGCCGTCGGCGAACCATACGGCTTCATAAGCTTTGTTCTTATTGAGGAACTCAAGCGCCAGGATCTTGCCTGCGCCGATTTCCTGGCCTTCATGGGAATACGATTGGTAAACAATGCGAAAGCGGTCGCCCTGGCGCAGGTCTTGCATGAAGTCGATTTTGCTGCCCAGGATGTCGGTCATTTGCAAGGTGATCGAGTCGGGGATATCGGCGCTGTCAGTGGCGCCGAATAGCGAGCTTTTGATTTCGCTTTCGGCAATGCGAATTTGTGTCTCAGCAGCTGCGCTGTGTTCGGTGGCGGTAAAGCTGGCATCGTCATTGGCAGTAACTTCCAGCCATTTGAAAACGTATTTGCCGTTTTCGCTGGTGCCGGGAGTATGGTTGTAGCGTAGCGATATCAGGTTGCCTTCGCCGTCCATGGTGGCCTGAATACTGCGGCCTGGATACAGTTTGTAAATGGAGCGGGCGTCTTTGTTTTGGACCAGGAACTGCTGTAGGCCTTTTTCTTGCACGCGCAGGCGTTGCAACAGGGCTGCCAGCGTGTCGCCGCGCCGGATCTGGGTTTCGCTGATGAATGGCGCGGTTGGGTCGGCTACCAGTTGCGGGAGCGGATCGGGCAGGCTCAGTAGTTGCCGGGCCTGGTACACAACCGGGGCTTCTTGCGGCTTGACGACAGCCAAGGCGGCGGCCCCGGCGAACAGGCCAAGGGCGACAAGTGCTATACCGTTGCGTATGAAATGGTGGGGTTTGCGATGTGAGCGAAGAATGTCACGAAACGAGGGAGTATCTGTTGTCCCTTTTTTGAACATAAAAACCAAAACCTAGAATGCGCTGCTTAATTGTATGGATGTATCCGGCCGGATGAAACCGCAGGGAATGCCGCGACCAAAAACGCGTACCCCACATAGGGGGAAGTAAGCGCTCTGATAAGATGATGCTGTGCATCGTTTCTGTATAGACCCATAACTATGCAGGGACCGCGCTCGCACGCTATGCTATCGCATTAGGCTAAAATTTTCGAGCTTTTTTTTGTATATTTTCTTATAAAGCGTTTATATGTCGTCCACCGAAGCCCCTATCACTCCTCAAGTCGAAGCCGATCTGCGCATTGTTAAGCGCGGGTGCAGCGAACTGCTGGTAGAGTCCGAATTCGCCAAGAAGCTTGCGCGCAGCCATGCCACCGGCAAGCCTTTGCGGATCAAGCTGGGGCTGGATCCGACAGCGCCCGATATCCACTTGGGTCATACGGTGGTGCTCAACAAAATGCGCCAATTGCAAGATCTTGGGCATACCGTCATTTTCCTTATCGGCGACTTTACTTCCATGATCGGCGACCCAAGCGGGCGCAATGCCACTCGCCCGCCGCTGACTGCCGAGCAAATCCAGGAAAACGCAAAAACCTATTATGCGCAGGCCAGCATGGTGCTGGATCCTGCCAAAACCGAAATCCGCTATAACTCCGAGTGGTGCGATCCTTTGGGCGCGCGCGGCATCATACAGTTGGCGTCGCGTTACACCGTTGCGCGCATCATGGAGCGCGAAGACTTCACCAGGCGCTTCAAAAGCGGCATCCCGATTTCGGTGCACGAATTCCTGTATCCGCTGATGCAGGGCTACGACTCCGTGGCGCTTAAATCCGACCTGGAGCTTGGCGGAACCGACCAGACGTTCAACCTGCTTGTCGGGCGCGAACTGCAAAAAGAATACGGCCAGGAACCGCAATGCGTTTTGACCATGCCATTGCTGGAAGGTACCGATGGCGTCGAAAAAATGTCCAAGTCCAAAGGCAATTACATCGGCATTACCGAGTCGCCTGAGTCCATGTTCGGTAAGCTGATGTCAATTTCCGATACCTTGATGTGGAAATACTTCGAGCTTTTGTCCTTCCGCTCTATGGACGATATCGCACTGTTACAAAAGCAAGTAAAAGAAGGCATGAATCCGCGCGATACTAAGGTTGCGCTGGCTCAGGAAATCGTGGCGCGCTTTCATTCGCAACAGGCGGCGCGGGATGCGTTGGCTGGTTTCGAGGCGCGGTTTCGCGATGGGGCTATGCCCGAAGATATGCCCGAAATTCAAATTGGCGCAGCTTCGTTGGGCATACTCAAAGTGTTGCGCGAGGCAGGCTTGGTCGCCTCGGGTGCGGAAGCCCAGCGCAATGTCGAGCAAGGCGGGGTGCGCATCGATGGCACCCGCATCGACGACAAGGCCCTGGAATTGTCGGCGGGAACCTACGTTGTACAGGTGGGCAAGCGCAAGTTTGCCCGGGTCACATTAACGGGCTGACAGCCTTTTTCCTAGCAGGAGTTTGTAATGAAGCTTACTAGCGAGTCGTTTTCAGACCAAGGTGCTATTCCCGAGCGCAATGCGTTTGCCAAACCAGATGTGCAGAGTCATGTGCTGCTGGCGGGCAACGCCAACCCGCAACTAACCTGGACGGGCGCGCCAGCCGCTGCCCAGTCATTTGTCGTTATCTGCCTTGATCCCGATGTGCCTAGCAAGCCGGACGACGTCAATCAAGAGGGCCGTGAAATACCCAGCGATTTGCCTCGTGTGGATTTTTATCACTGGGCCTTGGTCGATATTCCTGCTACGACTACCTCTATTGCTGAAGGTGCCTATTCCGATGGGATCACGCCGCGCGGCAAGGCGGGGCCTTTGGCACTTGACGGCACCCGCCAAGGCGTCAATGATTACACCGGCTGGTTCGCCGCCGACCGCGACATGAACGGTGATTACTTCGGCTACGACGGCCCTTGCCCGCCCTGGAACGATTCCATCGTCCATCGTTATATATTCACCGTGTATGCACTGGATATTGCCGAGCTGCCGTTCGAAGGGAAATTTACCGGCAGCGACGTGATCAGCGCGATTCAAGGTCATGTGCTGGCACAGGCGTCGATTACCGGCATGTATACCCTTAACCAGCGCCTTATCGGGCAACCGTAAAGCATATTGCCGAAAGCGGGCTGTCATCGTTGCCGCTTTTTGCTCGTAAGAAAACGTATTCGCGCTAGAATAGGCGCGTTTGTACCAATTGCCAAAACTCCACATCAGGATAACTAATGTTTGACCGCTCACGTACCCTTGATCAAGTCGACGCCGAAGTATGGGCTGCCGTTCAAAAAGAGAATGTTCGCCAGGAACAGCACATCGAACTGATCGCTTCTGAAAACTACACTAGCCCAGCCGTTATGCAGGCTCAGGGTACGCAGCTGACCAACAAGTACGCCGAAGGCTATCCCGGCAAGCGCTACTACGGCGGTTGCGAGTATGTCGATGTGGTCGAGCAGTTGGCTATCGATCGCTTGAAGGAACTCTTCGGCGCCGAGGCCGCCAACGTGCAGCCTAACTCGGGCTCGCAGGCTAACCAGGGCGTCTACATGGCCGTGCTCAAACCGGGCGATACCGTGCTGGGCATGAGCCTGGCTGAAGGCGGCCACCTTACGCACGGTTCACCCGTCAATGCGTCGGGCAAGCTGTACAACTTTCTGTCGTATGGCCTGGATGCCAACGAAGAGCTCGACTACGTCCAGCTTGAAAAATTGGCCAAAGAGCACAAGCCTAAACTGATCGTGGGCGGGGCTTCGGCCTATTCGCTGCGCATCGACTTCGAACGCATGGCACGCATTGCGCACGATAACGGCGCCTTGTTCATGGTTGATATCGCGCACTACGCAGGCCTGGTTGCCGGCGGCGTTTACCCCAACCCTGTGCCGCATGCCGACTTCGTCACATCGACGACGCACAAGTCTTTGCGCGGTCCTCGCGGCGGCGTCATCATGATGAAGGCCGAGTTCGAAAAAGTGGTCAATTCCGCTATTTTCCCCGGCATACAAGGTGGCCCGTTGATGCACGTGATCGCCGGCAAGGCAGTGGCTTTCAAAGAAGCGCTGGAACCCGAATTCAAAATCTATGCAGCCCAGGTTCTCAAGAACGCCGATGTATTGGCGCGCACTCTGGTAGAGCGCGGCTTGCGCATTGTTTCGGGCCGTACCGAAAGCCACCTGATGCTGGTCGACCTGCGCCCCAAAGGCATTAACGGCAAGGTAGCCGAGGCAGCCCTGGGCGAAGCACATATCACCGTCAATAAAAATTCCATCCCCAACGATCCGGAAAAGCCTTTCGTCACCAGCGGTATTCGTTTGGGTACACCAGCCATGACTACTCGCGGTTTCAAAGAAGCCGAAGCGGAACTCACCGGCCATCTTATCGCCGACGTGCTCGACAACCCGCATAACGAAGCGAACATCGCCGATGTTCGTAAGCGTGTTAACGAACTGACGGCGCGTTTGCCGGTTTACCGTTAAGACAGGGACAGCCCCGGGTGCGCCTGGGGCCTGCCAACTATGAAATGCCCGTTCTGCAGCAGCTTCGATACGCAGGTCATTGACTCCCGGGTTTCGGAAGAAGGCGACACCATACGTCGCCGACGCCGTTGCACGGCCTGCGATCGCCGATTCACGACTTATGAACGGGTTGAGCTCGTCATGCCTGCCGTGGTCAAGCGCAACGGTACGCGTGTCGAGTTCGATATCAACAAGCTGCGCGGCAGTCTGAACCTGGCGTTGCGCAAGCGGCCGGTCAGCACGGAAGATGTCGATGCCGCGGTAGCCCGAATTCAAGAAAGCCTGCTGGTCAGCGGCCTGCGCGAAGTGGGCACAGGATACTTGGGCGAGCTTGTCATGAGCGAACTCAGGAAACTGGACCAGGTCGCCTATGTGCGTTTTGCCTCGGTCTACAAAAGTTTTGAAGACATAGGCGAATTCGTCAAAGCCATTGACGAGATCAAGATCCCTTCGACGCCGTGAATACCTCGGTATGCACTGACGACGATCGTTGGATGCGCCAGGCACTGACGCTGGCGGAAAGCGTCATGTACATTACGGCGCCCAACCCGCGCGTGGCTTGCCTGATTGTGCGCGATGGTCAATTGTTGGCGCAGGGCGCCACCCAGGTAGCGGGCGGCCCTCATGCCGAAGTCATGGCCTTGCGCCAGGCCGCTGAGCGCGGTCTTGATGTGGCCGGCTCCACTATCTACGTCACTCTGGAACCTTGCAGTCATTACGGCCGTACGCCGCCCTGTGTCGATGCTGTCATCGCCGCAAAGCCGGCTCGTGTGGTGGTGGCCATGTGCGATCCGAATCCGTTGGTTGGCGGCCAAGGCATTGCCAAGCTGCGCGCAGCCGGCATATCGGTTGCCACGGAGGTTTGCACGCCGGAAGCCTTGGCGATCAATCCGGGCTTTGTTGCGCGCATGACCCGTAAAACGCCCTGGGTGTGGCTGAAGCTGGCGGCATCGCTGGATGGGCGCATTGCCTTAAGCAACGGCGAGTCGCAATGGATCACCGGTCCGGCTGCGCGTGCCGACGGCCATCATTGGCGTGCTCGCAGCTGTGTTGTGCTGACTGGCGCCGGTACGGTAAAGGCCGATGATCCGCAATTGAATGTGCGCCACGTCGAAACAGCGCGCCCACCGATCAAAGCCATTATCGATACACGGCTGGAAATCGATGAGAACGCTCGAATTTTCGATGGTTCCAAGGTATGGGTTTTCAGTAGCCAAATCGATGCCAGCAAGGCTGCGCGCTTGGCCGAGCGTAATGTGGATGTTATAGCCATGCCCACGTGTGGGCAGCGTGTCGACTTGCCGTCCGTCATGCGCTGGCTGGGCGAGCACAACATCAACGAAG
>DATJCP010000457.1:0-2525 GCA_035514715.1 Candidimonas sp. | reverse complement strand
AGCGTGGGCAAAGGCTACATTACCCTCAGCCTCTACAGCCAAGTCTTTAAATTCAAAAACCATAGGGCCGGGGCACATGGCCATGCAAGCCTCCCAGTGTTTTCGGTAAACCTCTGCCCCCTTGAACTGCAACTGCTGTATGGCGTCGAAGGACAATACGTCCGGCGCATAGTAAGTCATGATGGTGTTCACATCGCCTGTTACCACTGCTTTTGCCCAGCTTTGCGCTCTGGCCTTGACCTCGGCCTGGGCGGCAGCATTAGCACCTTGTGTGCTCATGGTCTATCTCCTTTTCCAAGAATGATGACGGCTTCTGATTGTGTCCCGCGTCTTGAGCCATCGGTAAATAAATTAACACCATAAAGTCCTAATTAACAACAAGATTATTCAAAATAAGGACTCTTGTGATAAAATTTTACCTATGGCAATAAAACGAAGCTACTCTGATGCATGCGCAGCCGCCCACGCGCTGAACCTGGTCGGCGAACGCTGGGCGCTGTTGATCGTGCGCGAATTGTTATTGGGCCCCAAGCGGTTCACTGACCTGAAAGTCGGCTTGCCCGGCGTCAGCCCTAACGTGCTTACGCAGCGTCTGAACGAACTTGAAACGGCACAGGTGATCAAGCGGCGTAAGTTGCCCATGCCTGCCAGCGCATGGGTATACGAACTCAGCGATTGGGGCCGCGAACTTGAACCGATAATTCTTCAACTCGCCCGCTGGGGAGTCCAATCCACGGCATTCACCCGCCCAATCGGGCTAGGCGTGGATTCGATGATTTTGTCGTTACGCGCGATGTTCAATCCACAAGCGGCGCAAGACTATACAGCCACAGTGGAAATCAGCTTGGCCGAAGATCAATTTGTTGTCCAGGTGGCCGATTCACACATCGTATTGACCCGCGGCAGCGCCCGGCAAGCCGACGCCCGAATACAAACCGATCCCGATACGCTGGTCATGCTGGCCTATGGCAAGGCCGACCTGAACCAGGCAATACAAACGGGCAAGCTTGCCCTGGCGGGAAGCAAGGCTGTCATCGAAAGCTTCCTGAGCCTGTTCAGCTTGCCCAGGCAAGTCTCCGAAGAGGCCTCTTAGCGCCTGGACGACATCACAATACCACCCACGATCAGGCCAAAGGCAATGGCATGATATCCATGCGGCATGTCGCCCAGGAAGGTGGATGACATCAAGGCCGCAAACAAGGGGGTAAGGTTATTGAAGAAGCCAGCCGTGCTTGGCCCGGCGCGTTGCACCCCCAAACCCCAACAACGAAAGGCGATAATCGCCGGCCCCACCGCCACATACGCCAGCGCGGCAGCCAATGGCCAGCCCCATTGGATCTGGCTATTGGTCAGTGTCCATTCCCCGGCGGCAAAAACGCCAGACCAGACTACCCCAAACGATATCTGCGCCAGCAAAAAAGTCGCCCAATTACGACGCACCGCTTCGGAATCCTTGGATTGAACCAGCATCCAACTATAAAACGCCCAAACGATAGTGGCCACGATCATGAAAAGATCGCCGATCACGAACTGCAGCGCCAGCAATTGACGCCAATCACCATGACTAAGCACCACAAGCACGCCGGCCATAGACAGCACCGCACCCGCAATCTGCTTGCCTGCAATTTTTGCACCAAAAAAAAGATACCCGACCAGCAGCATCCACACCGGCATACTGGCACCGACCAAGGTCACATTGATAGGCGTCGAGCTATGTAGCGCCATATACTGCAAAGCGTTATAAAGCCCTATTCCCAACAAGCCCAACAAGGCGTAGCGCTTACGGTTTGCCCATAAACCGCTGTCTTTGCGGAAAATGGAATAGCCTATCGGCAGCAAAATGATGAATGCAATCGCCCAGCGCAAAAAATTCAGGGTTATGGGAGGAAGCATGTCACTGACCAAGCGCCCTACGACAGCATTGCCCGCCCACAACAACGGCGGAATGACTAACAGCAAGGCAGTAGAAGGCGTAAGTTTATGATCCATGAGGGCGCAACAAAAATAAACAAAGGCATACATTGCAATGCATGCGCGAGGCCGTATGGTACTTTAACCGGCGAAGCAGCCGTTCAGCCGTCAATAAAAGGCTGAATCAGCTCGGTCGCCAATTGAGCATAGTCCGCATCGACCATCAAAATCTGCGCGTTCAGGCTGTTGGTCATAGGCCCCGGATACATGGAGCTGAACGCAGCGCCTTGCATCAGGAAAGAAATGCCATACGCTTGCATCAACGAAACAATAACCGCTGCTTCGGACTCCGATTTTGGCGAATAGATTGGTATCATATTTATCCCCCCGCAACATAAGGCTTGCAGAGATCTTAACGTTTTTTAAATTGAACGCTTCGATCCAGGCCGGAGAAAAGATTTCCATGGCAGTTTTCGACATCAACCCTATAGTCAATTCCCTTAACACGATAAGGCAGGAATGGCGCAGCGCCCAGGGCCGCTCAAACGAGCCGGGCGGTCGCGAATTCCCGTCGCCTCAGGCCCTGACCGCTATTCTCGACGACCTCAAAGGTG
>DATJCP010000456.1:0-3705 GCA_035514715.1 Candidimonas sp. | reverse complement strand
CCGGAGCGTAGCGCAGGGAGTTCGACCGATGCCCGGCTGGACGAGGCAGACGCGGAAACAGCACGCCATGCCGGACTACCTCCACCCGCCCCGGACAACGTCATCAAAGCTAGACAACGCCATGATGCAAGCGCCGCTTCATGCATGTGCTGTAAACACTTGAACCGAAAACGTCCTAGGTATAAAGCTGATGATAAACCTTGGCCAGGCGTTCGATGCCGGCCGGGATTTTTTCGTTGCTGATGGAACTGAACCCCATGCGTATGAAGTTGTTCTTGCCGTTTCCGGGGTGGTGAAAGAATACCTTGCCGGGTTCTATCACCACGCCTTCCTGCAATGCCGCCACAGCCAGCCGTTCCGTGTCGACGTGGGCAGGTGCTTTTACCCAGCAAGACGACCCGCCGTTCAGGGGCACCAATTCGAACTCAGGCAGCCATTTTCCCAAGGCTTGCTGCAAGGACTGGGCGCGCTCTCCGTAGAGCACACAAAGACGACGCAGCAAGGAGTGGTGATGGCCCAGGGATATGAATAGCGCAAATGCCCTTTGAATATACGCCGAAGGATGGCGCAGCATTAACCGGCGCAAGGCGCGCAGTTCGTGGGTGAGTTCCTTGGGCGCCACGATGTAGCCGATACGCAGGCCGGGGGCGAAGCTTTTGGACAGGCTGCCTACATAAATGACACGACCATCCTTGTCCAGGCTTTTCAGGGCTGGAGTAGGGCTGTTGTCGTAGCGGTTTTCCGTTTCGTAGTCGTCTTCAATGATGATGCTGTCTGATTTTGCAGCAAGCGCCAAGAGGGCTTCGCGCCGTTCCATCGGCAGGGTGACCGTGGTTGGGCACTGGTGGCTGGGGGTAACGAAAATATAGTTGCAGGCTTCCAGCGCGGGGGTGATGCAAAGCCCGTTTTCGTCTATCGGCAAGGACAGCAAACGTTCGGTGCGATGCGCGAAGGTGTTGCGGGCGTCTGGGTAGCCAGGATCTTCCATGCCGACCACAGTGTGGTTGTGTATCAGCAGGTCGGCCAATAGGTATAGCGCGTGTTGTGCGCCTACGGTGACGACGATTTCGTCTTTTTCGGCCCAGACTCCCCGGCGCGGCAAGACCTGGGTGCGTATTTCTTCGATCAGCGCGGAATCGTCGCTGGTGATCAGGTCGGGAGCCCAACTGCGTATATCCAGCACCGATAGCGCTTTGGTGCAGCATTCACGCCATTCGGCTGTCGGGAACTGCGAGGCGTCGAATTGGGCATAGACGAACGGGTAGGGCATGCTTTGCCAGTCGGACGGCTTGACGATATTGCGTTGCCGGGACGGGTGGAAGGCCATGCGCTGGTCCCACGTTGCGGTAGTGCGAGCGGGGCGGTTGGTATCAGCTTCGGGAAGCGCGTGACCTACGTGACTTTTAAGAACGTCGTCGGCGACGAAATGCCCGCTGCGTTCGCGCGAGACCAGATAACCCTCGGAAACTAGTTGTTGATAGGCAAAGACGACGGTGTTGCGGGCGATTTTCAGATGTTCCGACAGCAGGCGGCTGGATGGAACTGGGGCGCCGGCGGGTAGGTGGCCGGACAAAATTGCCGATACCAGCATCTGGCGTATGCGGCCTTGCAAGCTGAGGTTGGAATCGCTGCTGACGCGCTCGAAAAGAGAGGTCCATAACACGGCAGAGATAGGTGCTGTAGGCGCTTGCATGTTGCTTGATTGTCCCCCATAAAAGCCCGTATGTGCCAGGCTGATTATTATAGTGGGCAAGTGTAGTTGGCAGGCTCCTTAATAACAACTGCGCCCGAAGGCGCAGTTGGATTTGGCTGTTGCTGCTTTAGCACCTTGCGATACTTAGATCTTGCCTTTCCAGGGGATAAGGACTTTTTCCAGATGGCGCAGCAGCAAGTCGAAAACCAGGGCGAAAAAGCCGATGACCAGAATGCCCATGATGACGGTGTCGCTGGCCAGGTACTGGGCGGCATTCAACACCATGAAGCCCAGACCGCGCGCAGAGGCCACCATTTCGGCGGCGACCAGGGTGGTCCAGCCTACGCCGATACCGATGCGCATACCCGTGAATATTTCCGGCATGGCGGCTTTGAGAATCACGTGTGAGATGATTTGCCGGCTGGAAGCGCCCATGGCGTAGGCGGCGTGTATTTGCTCTATCGATACTGACTTGACGCCGGAACGGGCCGCAATGGCCATAGGGGCAAAAATGGCCAGGTAAATCAGGAATACCTTGGGGAATTCACCAATGCCGAACCAGATAATCACCAGGGGCAGATAAGCCAACGGTGGCAAAGGACGGTAGAACTCGATAACCGGATCGAACAGGCCGCGTACGATGCGGTTTACGCCCATCATTACGCCGATAGGCACTGCCGTAACCAGAGCCAGGAGGAAGGCGCCCATGACGCGGCCCAGACTGGCGCTAGTGTGTTCCAGCAGGGTCGAGTTGGCGACGCCTTCTGTCAGCGCTTCGACAAACTTGTCATAGACCGCAAAGGGTGAGGGCAGGAATATAGGCTTGACCCAGCCCATGCTGGTGATCAGGAACCACAGCGCAATCAGCACCACACCCGTCATGAGGCTGATGAAGTTGCTATGGCCGGCCCCCGGCGCCCCATAGACTTTGCCTGGTGTTGCGGGCTTGCCCAGAAATAGCTTTTTAGACATGAGCGAGTTCCGGTTGGCCGGCGGCCCGTTCGTCGCCGTAGATGATCCCGAGGATAGTTTCACGCATCCGGATGAAGTCTTCACTTGATTTGATAGCACGGGCGTCCCTCGTTTTCAGAAAGCGTTTATTGAAATCCAATTCATAGGTGTGGGTGATGCGCCCCGGTCTGGGGGACATGACAATGAGCCGTGAGCCCAGGAAAAGGGCTTCCTCGACGCTGTGGGTAATGAAAAAGAACATCTTGTGCGTGTGCTGCCATACATCCAGCAGCAATTCTTGAATGGTTTCGCGCGTCAGGGCATCCAGGGCCGCCATGGGCTCGTCCATCAGCAGCATGGCCGGGTCGCAGGTCAGGGCGCGGGCAATACCTACGCGTTGCTGCATACCGCCCGACAACTGGTAGATCATGTGTTGATGAAAATCCTGCAAGCCGACAAGTTCCAGGTTTCTTGCCGCAATGTCGCGGCGCCTGCTTTTCGCCACGCCTTGAAGTTTTAGTCCGAATTCGGTGTTTTCCATCACGTTGAGCCAGGGTAGCAGGGCATGCTTCTGGAACACGACGCCGCGGTCTGAACCAGGCCCCACGATAGGCTTGCCCCCCAGGAGCAGTTCGCCTTGGGTGGGTGACAGGAATCCAGCTAGCAAGTTCAGCAGTGTGGTCTTGCCGCAGCCAGATGCGCCTAGCGCTACGACGAAGTCGCCCGAGTTGATTTCAAGATTGACGTCTTTCAGGGCAATGACTGAGCCGCCGTGCTGCAATGCGGGGTAAGTGACATTGGCGCCCCTGACGCTAAGGTTGGCCATTGATGCTGCCATGCTATTGACTCCTTGATACTTGTATTGCGGGCCTGACAAGATTTTTGCCTTATGCAGGCCCAGCGCTACGGATACAAATAAGTTACTTGGCTGCCGCCGCGGCGTACGACCCGTTAACAAACGATGTGTAGTCGGCCAAAGGCTTGTCGATCTGGCGTTGCGATTTCAGGAACTCGGCACTGGCTGTCAAGGTTTTGACTGCGCCACCGTCTTTGCCGCCGCC
>DATJCP010000455.1:0-8646 GCA_035514715.1 Candidimonas sp. | reverse complement strand
CAGTGGCACACGGCCTTCGCGATACCATTCGGTACGGGCAATTTCGATACCATTCAAACGACCTGCGCTCATGATCTTGATGCCTTGAGCACCCAGACGCATTGCGTTTTGCATGGCGCGTTTCATGGCGCGGCGAAACATAATACGCTTTTCAAGCTGCTGGGCGATCGAGTCGGCAACAAGCTGAGCATCGGTTTCAGGCTTGCGGATTTCTTCGATGTTGACGTGCACAGGCACGCCCATCAAACGCTGCAAATCGGCCTTCAAGCTCTCGATGTCTTCGCCGCGCTTGCCAATTACCACGCCCGGACGAGCCGAGTAAATGGTAATACGGGCATTCTTGGCAGGACGCTCGATGATGACGCGACCAACGGAAGCGCTTTTCAGCTTCTTCTTCAGGTATTCGCGAACGCGAATATCTTCAGCGAGCATGCCGCCAAAGGCCTTGTCGTCCGCATACCAGCGCGAAGTCCAGTTACGATTAACCGCCAGGCGGAACCCAATCGGGTGTATTTTCTGTCCCATTGTGACTCCTTAAGCGCCGACTTTGACCACAATGTGGCAAGTCTGCTTCTCGATGCGGTTACCGCGGCCTTTTGCACGGGCGGAGAAGCGCTTCATCGATTGAGCCTTGTCTACATAAACTGTAGTGACTTTAAGCTCGTCGATGTCGGCGCCGTCGTTGTGCTCGGCGTTAGCGATCGCGGACTCAAGAGCCTTCTTGAGCAGACCCGCGGCCTTTTTTGGTGTGAACGTCAGGATATTCAGCGCCTGAGCAACCGATTTGCCACGGATAAGATCCGCAACAATACGTGCTTTCTGAGCCGAAATATGGACTCCACGGATAATAGCTGTAGTTTCCATCACTTACCTCTTGGACTTTTTGTCCGCAGCATGGCCCTTGAACGTACGGGTCAGTGCGAACTCGCCGAGCTTGTGACCGACCATGTTCTCGTTGACGTACACGGGAACGTGCTGGCGGCCATTGTGCACAGCAATCGTCAGCCCAATAAACTCGGGCAGGATGGTAGAACGGCGCGACCAGGTTTTGATCGGCTTTTTCTCGTTGCCTCCGACGGCCGCATCGATCTTTTTGATCAGATGCGCATCGACGAATGGGCCTTTTTTGACAGAACGTGACATATTGTTCGCCCCTTACTTGCGCTTGCGGCGCGAGACAATCATATTGTCTGTGCGCTTGTTACGACGGGTTCTGAAGCCCTTGGCCGGAGTACCCCATGGGGAAACCGGTTCGCGACCTTCACCAGTGCGACCTTCACCACCACCGTGCGGGTGATCGACCGGGTTCATGGCAACGCCACGGACCGTAGGACGTACACCACGCCAGCGCATGGCACCGGCTTTACCGATTTGACGCAAGCTGTGTTCTTCGTTACCGACTTCACCGATAGTGGCACGGCAGTCGATGTGGACACGGCGGACTTCGCCGGAGCGCAAGCGCACCTGAGCGTAAGTACCTTCGCGAGCCAACAGGACAGCTGAAGCACCGGCGGAGCGAGCCATTTGTGCACCCTTGCCCGGAAGCATTTCGATGCAGTGAATGGTGGAACCCACTGGGATGTTGCGGATAGGCAGCGTGTTACCGGAACGGATGGGAGCATCCACGCCAGACAACAGGGTTGCGCCTACTTCCAGGCCGCGAGGAGCGATGATGTAGCGGCGCTCGCCGTCGGCGTAGCACAACAAAGCAATGTGCGCTGTACGGTTAGGATCGTATTCCAGGCGTTCAACTTTTGCAGGAATGCCATCTTTGTTGCGACGGAAGTCGACCAGACGGTAATGCTGCTTGTGACCACCGCCACGATGGCGCACAGTGATGTGACCATTGTTGTTGCGGCCTGAACCACGTGTTTGTTTTTCGAGCAGAGCTTCGAAGGGCGCGCCTTTGTGCAGATTAGGCGTAACCACCTTGATCATGCCACGGCGGCCGGGCGAAGTCGGCTTGACTTTTACGAGTGCCATTTAATTCACCTCCGTAAAGTCGAGTTCCTGACCGTCTTTGAGCGAAACATATGCTTTGCGCTCGTTACGGCGGCGACCCATGAAACGGCCAAAACGCTTTTCTTTGCCCTTGCGGTTCAAAACCTGCACCGACTCAACTTCCACCTTGAACAACAGTTCAACGGCAGCCTTGATTTCGGGCTTGGTTGCATCGGCAGCGACACGGAAAGCGATTTGCTGATTTTTTTCGGCAACGAACGTGGCTTTTTCAGTCACGATAGGAGCCAAGATTATTTGCAATAGGCGTTCGGCTTTCATCCCAACATCTCCTCGAGTTGAGCGATGGCCGGCTTGGTGATCAGCACTTTTTTGTAGTGGATCAACGACAGCGGATCGGCATAACGCGGTTCAACCACGGCAACGTGCGGCAAGTTGCGCGTTGCGAGGTACAGATTTTCGTCGAGCAGATCAGTAATGATCAGGACCGATTCAAGGCCCATGCTCTTGAGCTTGTCTGCGGCCAATTTGGTTTTGGGCGCTTCAAGAACAAAAGTGTCGACGATAGAGATGCGGTCTTCGCGAGCCAACTGGGAAAGGATCGCACGGATACCAGCGCGATACATTTTCTTGTTAACCTTTTGCGAGAAATTCTCTTCAGGCGAATTGGGGAATGCACGACCACCTCCACGCCAGATAGGCGAGGAAGTCATACCCGAACGGGCGCGGCCGGTGCCTTTTTGGCGCCATGGCTTCTTGGTGCTGTGCTTGACGGTATCGCGGCCTTTCTGGGCGCGGTTGCCGCTACGAGCATTAGCTTGGAATGCCACAACGATCTGGTGCACCAGTGCTTCGTTGAAGTCGCGACCGAAAATCGTGTCGGGAGCACTAAACGTAGCAGTGGATTGACCCTGGTCATTCAGGAGCTTGATTTCCATTCTTAGGCTCCTTTCTTGGCCGACATCTTGATGGCGGGACGCACGATAACGTTGGCGTTCTTGTGGCCGGGGACAGCGCCCTTGACCAGCAACAAGCCACGTTCCGCGTCGACGCGAACGATGTCTAGGTTTTGAGTGGTACGGGTAGCATCGCCCAAGTGGCCCGACATTCTCTTGCCGGGAAACACGCGACCGGGATCCTGGGCCATACCAATGGAACCTGGAACGCGGTGGGACAACGAGTTACCGTGGGAATTGCGCGAACCAGCAAAGTGATGGCGCTTGATGGTGCCGGCAAAGCCTTTACCAATCGTTGTACCAGTAACGTCTACTTTCTGACCAGCTTCGAATAGGCTTTCGACGGCCACGACAGAACCTGCTGTAAATTCAGCAGCTTTGGCGGGATCTAGGCGGAATTCTTTAAGAATGCTACCGGCTTCGGCGCCGGCTTTGGCGTAATGCCCTGCCTGTGGCTTGGTCACGCGTGATGCGCGACGTGTGCCATAAGCAACTTGCACTGCCGCATAGCCATCGACTTCTGGTGACTTGACTTGGGTAACGCGGTTGTTCGACACGTCCAGTACTGTTACCGGGATGGACTCGCCTTCCTCGGTGAAAATACGGGTCATGCCAACCTTGCGCCCAACCAGCCCCAGCCGATAGGCGGCAGGCGTAGGTGTCGAGTTCGACATCGTTTTCTCCATTCCCGACTGCGATTGGTCGGGGCTAATTACCGTATGTACAAGTATCTGCACATACACGATTTCTTTAAACTGGAAGGTCTGCTTTATTAAGAAAACCCAACGGCTTATCAAAACTGACCAAACTTTTTTGGTCAAGCATTGCACTTTAGCATGCAAAAGCCATAGTAAGCAAGCACGAAACTAGTAATACCCTGAAAGATTCACCCATACAACGCCAAAGCAACAACCCATTACGTCCGCTGGATTATTATCTGGCGGAATCCCCACTTTCCAGGAGACCCGCCTGTGGTCGAATCAAACAAGCATCTGGCATTACGCGGCGCGGCGCTCAGTTTTCGTAGCGATCCGTTCATCACAGGCGACAACGCCGCGTTGCACTACGAGCACGATGGCTTAATCCTGATCGAAAACGGCATCGTCACGGCGTTTGGCAGCTACGACGAAACCCAAAAACACTTGCGCGACCATCAGCTTACGCAATTCAACGATGCCTTGATCCTGCCCGGCTTTATCGATACGCATGTCCATTATCCCCAGACGCAAATGATAGGCGCCTACGGCAAGCAACTGATCGACTGGCTCAATCAATACACATTCGTTGCCGAGCAGCAGTTTGGCGATCCAGAGCATGCGGCCGCGGTATCAGACCTGTTCCTGGACGAATGCCTGCGCGCCGGCACCACCACGGCATCGGTCTACTGCACTGTGCATCCCGAATCCGTCAACGCCTTTTTCCAAGCCGCTGACGCCCGCAATATGCGCATGGTCGCGGGCAAGGTATTGATGGACCGCAATGCGCCCGAATCGCTTACCGACACAGCCCAGTCCGGGTACGATCAATCAGAAGCGCTGATTGCCCGTTGGCACGGACGTAATCGCCTGTCATATGCCATTACCCCGCGCTTTGCGCCGTCCTGCTCACCGCAACAACTGGAAGCCGCTGGCGCTCTTTGGAAAAAGTATCCTCAAGCGCATATGCAAACCCATATAGCCGAAAACGAGCATGAGCTTGCCTGGGTAAAAAGCCTGTATCCCGAGCGGCGCAATTACCTGGACGTCTATTCGTATTACGGGTTGACTGGACCGCGGGCTATTTTCGGCCATGCCATTCATCTGGATGAAGCCGAATGGAGACATCTTGCCGAGACCGGCTCGGCCGTGTCGCACTGCCCGACCTCCAACGGCTTTCTTGGCAGTGGTCTCTTCAACTTTGGCCGTGCCAAGAATACAGACCGGCCGGTACGGGTGGGCCTTGCCACCGATGTGGGTGCGGGCACTACCCTTTCCATGCTGGAAACGATGGGCGCCGCTTACAAAATAGGCCAGCTGGGCCATTATTCATTATCGGCGGCCAAAGCCTTCTACCTGGCAACCCGGGGCGCTGCCCAAGCGCTTTATCT
Source organism: Candidimonas sp. (assembly GCA_035514715.1). GTDB lineage: Bacteria > Pseudomonadota > Gammaproteobacteria > Burkholderiales > Burkholderiaceae_B > Pollutimonas. The sequence goes on along the minus strand of DATJCP010000455.1, from coordinate 3,645 downwards.
GGAAGACAAGATAGGCAGCATTGCTCCGGGCATGGAAGCGGATCTGCTGGTGCTCGACTTGAAGTCGACGCCGATTATCTCCTTTCGCATGCAGCATTGCCAAAGCATAGACGAAGCCTTGTTCATACAAATGACCATGGGCGACGACAGGGCCACGAAAGCCGTTTATATCGCCGGGGAACTGGCTTACTCAGGGTAAGCCAGGTTTCACATCACGTGCGCCGCACCACAAACCGTTCTACATATTCATTGGCGGGATGGTTCTTGATATCGTCCGGCGTACCCACCTGCTCTACCTTGCCATCGCGCAATATCACAATATGCTGGCCCAGCCTCAGGGCTTCGTCGATGTCGTGGGTGATGAAGACAATGGTCTTTTGCAGCCGCTGCTGCAAACTTAGCAACTGGTCTTGCATGTCGTAGCGAATCAATGGGTCCAGGGCGGAAAAGGCTTCGTCCATCAACAGCACTTCGGCATCGATGGCCAACGCTCGGGCCAGGCCCACTCGTTGCCGCATTCCACCCGATAGCTCGTCGGGGTAGCGGATAGCGTATTCCGCCAGCCCCACTCTTTCCAGCCATTTCATGGCCGCATGCCGCGCCTTTGCCTTCTGGTCGCCGCGCACAAGCAGGCCAAAAGCCACGTTATCGATAACATTCAAATGCGGCATCAGCCCAAAGCTTTGGAATACCATGCTGATACTGCGCCGCCGCAACTCGCGCAGTTCGGGCATGCTCAAGGTCAGGATATTCTGGCCATCGACCAGGACTTCGCCGGCAGAGGGATCTATCAGCCGATTCAAATGGCGAACCAGGGTGGATTTACCCGATCCCGATAAGCCCATGATGCAGGATATCTGGCCGGTAGGAATACTTGCACTCACCCCCGCCAACCCGACATTGCACCGCGTTTGTGCCTGAACAGTGGCCTTGTCGGCCCCCTGGCGCAATAGCTCCAGCGCCTCTGCTTCCCGCTGACCGAACACCTTATAGACATCGCGGATTTCGATTTTCACGCCCGGCATTACCGTTCCCCCTGTGCGTGTTCTTGCTGCCTTACCCGTTTGCGGCGCGGTTGACCATAGGCCTGTGTGATGCGGTCTATGACTATGGCTAGAATCACAATGGCCACACCGGCCTGCAAGCCGCGTCCCACATCCAAGGTCTGAATGCCGGCCAATACATCTTCGCCCAGCCCGCGCGCACCGATCATGGAAGCGACCACCACCATGGATAATGCCATCATCGTGGTTTGATTAATGCCCGCCATAATGCTGGGGCGCGCCAGAGGCAAAGTAACCTTAATCAGCATTTGCCAGCGGGTCACCCCAAAAGCCTGCGCGGCTTCCATGACGTTGGGATCGACTTGACGCAAACCCAGGATGGTCAGACGGATAAGGGGCGGCACGGCATAGATAATAGTGGCAAACAGCGCCGGCACCTTACCCAGCCCAAATAGCATCAGCACGGGGATAAGGTATACAAAACTGGGCAGCGTTTGCATAACGTCCAGTATCGGCGTCAATACACGCCGCAAGATCCGGCTGCGGGCCGCGATTACCCCGACGGGAATACCGATGACGATGGAAATGGCGGTAGACACCAGCACCAGCGCAAAAGTTTGAATTAGCTTGTCCCACAAGCCAACCACCCCTATTGCGTACAAACAGACCACATATAAAACGGTGGCAACCGGCTTGCGCGTAGCGTGCCAGGACAGGATGGCCACAAGAGCAAGGAATACCCAAGGCGGAATTGCCTGCATCGTACGTTCTACAGGCAGCAGCACCGTAGTCAGCATAAAGTTGCTTAGCTGACGAAAGCTGGCGCCGTACGCTTTAACCATATCCATCAACTGCCGATTAACGAATTCCGCACCTGACCAATACGGGAAAATGCTGTAGCCCGCTTGATTTTGTGCAGCGCTACCTGCCTGCGATGAGCTATCTACTTCCTTGGAGGCATGATCAGCTTGCAGCCTGGCGTCCACCCTTAAAGCAACATCCTCAGGCAGCCACTGATGCCATACATCAGGATGCTCGCGCAGGAATTTGTCAGCAAGGACTTCGCCCGGTATATGCTGTTCCGTCATCATCAATATCATCTGGTTCAGCAGCATAGGCTGGAACTTCAGATGCTCGAAAAAACGGATCAAATCAGGGTTCTCTTGAAAGAAGGGCTGCGAAACCCCTATCGCCAGATGCGCCACGATAAAGTCCGAAGAGCATAGTTTGCCCGCGCCACTGACTATGGTATCCCAGCAGGCCTTGTTATATGGGTCTTGCGCTATTTTGTGGAACTTGTACTTGGCCATCAGCCCGGCGGGCTGCCAGTAGTAAAACAGGATGGGCTTACCTTGGTCGTAAGCCGAACTGATTGCTGAATCCAGCGCCGCGCCGGTACCTGCACGAAAATTGGTGTAGTCCTTTTCCAGGCCATGCAGAGCCAGCAAGCGACTATTGGTTTTTTCGCAAATCCAGCCTGTCGGGCAATTCAAGAACCGGCCCTTTTCTGGCTCTTCAGGATCGGTAAACAGGGATTTATATTTTGGCAGGTCTCGCCAGTTGTTCAAGTCGGGGGCCAGCGGCTTGATACCGCGATCGGCATCGCCGTTGACAAGGTAATCGGGAACATACCAGCCCTGCTCGGCGCCACCGGCCAGCGTGTCGCCCACTACTTTCACAGCCCCTTCTTTAATTGCTTTCTCGATGATTGGAGAGCGCCCGGACCATAGTTCCGCAATAATCTGTAAATCGTTTTGCGCCAAGGCTGATTCAGTTGCGGCGGGAGTACCCGGTACGATTTCGGCTTGGCATCCGTAGCCGAAGGACAAGATTTGGCGAATGACATGAGTAGTAAAGCTGGCGCTTTCCCAAGTTTGATCAGCCAGCTTGATGACTTGCCCATTATTACAAGACGCGGTCTGGGCAAAAGCAGACAACGGCAACAGGCTAATTAACGCAAGCATCACTACGCCAAGAAAAACATGCGTTCTTTTCATTGACGGGCTCCTTGGGGTAGCGAATCAGCAAAAAAAACGCCATGCTGAAAGCATGGCGTCTTTTATATATCGCGCCATAGGCGCCATATACAGCTTACTGCAAAGCGATTTCCACGTCCACACCTGCGGGCAGGTCCAGGCGCATCAAGGCGTCAACGGTTTTATCTGTTGGATCCACGATGTCCATCAGACGTTGGTGCGTACGCATTTCGAACTGGTCGCGCGATGTCTTGTTGACGTGTGGTGAACGCAGCACGTCGTAGCGACGAATACGAGTAGGCAGAGGTACTGGACCACGTACTACCGCGCCCGTGCGCTTCGCTGTCTCAACAATTTCGGCGGCCGATTGATCGATCAGCTTGTAGTCAAACGCTTTTAAACGGATGCGGATTTTCTGGTTTTTCATGGGAATTCCTAAAGAACGAATTAGGCAGAGGCGATACCACCCCTGCCCACGCTAACTATATTACTTGATGATGGTAGCAACCACACCGGCGCCAACAGTACGGCCGCCTTCGCGAATAGCGAAGCGCAGACCTTCTTCCATAGCGATAGGCGCAATCAGGCTGACCTTGATCGACACGTTATCGCCTGGCAGAACCATTTCTTTGTCCGCTGGCAGTTCAATTGTACCGGTCACGTCA
>DATJCP010000454.1:0-12570 GCA_035514715.1 Candidimonas sp. | reverse complement strand
TGCCTTTGACGACCCTTCGTTGAAAGAAGACGATAACCAAACCGACCCTGTGACGTATTGGCGTTTTGAGCCAGTCGATCCGCCTGCTTTGTTGCAGCGCGCCCGCATTAGCGAAGGGGAATCTCTGGAACGCTTGGTTATACGCAGCAATTGGAATGCAAGCGCAGGCGACTACCTGCAGACTCCTGCATTTTCAGTAGCCATTGCGTCGCCTGCTTCTGCTGATTTTGAGTATGGCCCTGTCAACGAAAGGCATATCGTTCCGCCCAAGTCTTCGCAATTGCAATGTGAAACCCACGGTTTGTTCGATGCGCTGCTTGCCAGTACCGCCGATATCAAAACGGCTTATGAAATTGCCTGCCGCGATGCCGGTACGCTATACGATGCGGGACCAGGCAGCCAGGTTGAGTTGGTCACTCCTGTATCGCTGGAGCACGTGGCCACGACCGACGACCTGCCGCTGCGCTTACCGTCGACAGACAACCCCACCGGCGACCGATTTGCACCTGGGCAATATGTGATTCGCCGCGAGGCGCTGGTCAATACGCCTTATCTACCTGATGGCGCGGCAGGCGGCGTGGCTTTGCGCGCCGCCGCAGGGCATCGCTTGCCTGGGGTGGATAAGCCTATTGTCTTGGGCCCCAATGCAGTCGTGGTTCGGGCGCCGAACGAGGAACTGGTGCTGCTGGTGTCCTATGGCAAGAATTGGCCAGATACGCAGGGCTTGCGTCTTGTGCTGGCCGAGCGCACTGGGAAGTTTTCCGATCCGCCGTGCGAGGCATCGTTCGATGACGCCGGCTTGCCTGTGTGGGACGATGAGCAACGTGTCCTGACCTTGTTTGTGCCTAAAGGGCACATCGTGCGTTTACGTTATTCCAGCTTCGTGCACAAGGCGTTCTTGCCTACCTTTGGTTTGCCTGACTGGGCCGACTCCGAAGGGGAACGCGCCTATATCCGGGAGATGGCGCAACTGGGTTGCCACTGGATGATTACGCCATATCGGCCGCTGGTGCTGGTGCATGCGACTCAGCAGCCGGTATGCAATCCAGAGTTTTTTGGCTTGACCGTGCAGCGCGAGGCGGGCGACCAGCATGCTGTCCTGGGCGCGCGAGTGCGTCTGCATGGCCCCAGTACAGGCAAGATCGAAGTCGAGGCTGAGTGGGACGAGTGGGTGGACGACCTCGATAATCCTGCGGGGCCGCAGTTGCAGACATCACGCGGCATGTTGGGTGAGGTGCTGTTGGCGGAAAACTTCCCCAACGTATTTACGTTGGATGCAGCTATTGATCAGCAAGCGCCTCCGGTTAGCGGTGATAAAAGGGCGCGAGGTGATCGTCACGAATTCGGCGATACGAAATTCAGATTGGTACGCTACCAGTTGCGCGCTACGACGCGTTTTCGCGAATATTTACCTCCTGCCCTTTATGAACAGCGCGACAACGTGACGCGGCTTGGCCCTGTTGCCGAAGGCCGATTGATGGAGGTGGGGGCTAGCGATGATCCGGGCGCGCCTGTGCTGGCGAAGGAAACGGGTACCGCCTTGAATAGTGTGGTGCTGGCCAGCGCGCCGCCTGATGAACCCAGGCTGCAGTACATACTGCCCACTTTTCTTTGGAAGGAAACGGCTACTGGCCAAGGGATGGATAGCACACGCTACGGTAACGGATTGCGCGTCTGGCTGGACCGCCCGTGGTTTTCGTCGGGAAACGGGGAACTGCTGGGCGTTGTGATCTTGGGTGAAGGCCGCCGCTTCACCGATATTCCTGGCACCTTGGTTCCGTTGGTCACTCAGTGGGGCCTGGACCCGCTATGGGACACCGCCTTGCCCAAACATCAGGCAAGCGCCGCCGATTTTTCCGTTTGTGTGGCTCGTGAAGACAATGTGCCGCTGCAGGAAGCGCCAGGGCTAACGGTGGGTGTTGTAGGGCACCGTGTTTACTGGGATGCGCAACGCGCACAGTGGTACTGCGATATTGAACTGGATCCGGGCAGAAGCTATATGCCTTTCGTTCGCTTGGCCTTGGTGCGCTACCAGCCCAATGCCATCCATTCTGCCAAGATTTCCAGGGTTGTGCTTGCCGATTTTGCTCAAGTGCTGCCACGGCGCCGTGCGACATTTCAGCGTAATGGCGCCGAGCTTAGCCTTACTTTGCGTGGTAGCGTGCCCGATCATGGACCCATGAAGTTTTCTGTCGATTCGGAATACCTGGGTATTTCGTTTGTGCCTGGCCTGGGCCAGGCCGGAGAGACAGGCCGCAACAAAATTGAGCTTGTCCTGCAAACCCGAGATCCCGATATTGACAGTGATCTTGCCTGGAGCGATGCCGCCTTGCTGGCGTCCAGCCTGACCGGGGTTGGCGAGAGTACAGGTTCGACGGGCGGCACGATAGTGAAAAAAGGCATTGCGGTGCGCCCGCCGGTTTTTGGCGCTCCTGATTTCCGCCTTCCTGTGCTTGATATTCCCGATCTGGGTCAATTGCTGGACCCCCCCATCTGGACGGTTAAGGCGAAGTTGCCTGGCACAATTGACAGACCCGCCCGCGTTGCCGTGCGGGAGTACGAGCGCTATTACACTGACCGCAGCGTACCGGAAGTCCGCTCAGGTACGACGCTACAGCGGCGTATCGTTGAAGAGCGCTTGGTTTATTGCGCATTTTTTGATCTTGTAAATACCTAGCCGCGCGGGTGTCGTGAACTTATAGCGCGTACACTGAGGCGTTCTTCAACCTGACTGAAATAAAAACCATGGATCTGCCTGTACACCAATTGACGATGACCGTTCTGATGACCCCGGATACTGCCAATTTTTCAGGGAAGGTGCACGGCGGTTCCATACTAAAGCTCTTGGACCAAGTCGCCTATGCATGCGCCAGTCGGTATGCGGGCCGTTATGTGGTCACCTTGAGCGTGGATCAGGTCATGTTCCGCCAGCCTATTAAAGTGGGTGAGCTGGTTACTTTTCTGGCCTCTGTGAATCACACCGGCAATTCGTCAATGGAAATAGGCATCAAAGTGATCGCCGAGGACATCAGAGATAAAGTGGTGCGTCACGTGAACAGCTGTTTTTTCACCATGATCGCTGTCGATGATGACGGCAAACCGGTGAAGGTGCCTGTGTTGACACCAGATACCGCGGACGAGCATCGCCGATTCGCTGCCGCTGAAATCCGCCGGGAAGTGAGGCGCGAGATGGAGAAGAAATTCCAAGCGGCACGCAATGCTCCGTAACTCTGGTTTTAATCGCGCTGACGAAACGCCCTGGGTTTTTTAACGACGAATGGTTCGTTGCAAGCTATGTTTTGCGTTGCCTTCTTCATCGAAATTATGGTTATCAAGCCAATCAAGGATGGCTGCGCGTCGTTCCGGCCATTCGTCAGCCATCATTGAAAACCAATCGGTATCCATAGTCACGCCTCTTACGATGACTGCGCGGCGCCACGTTCCTTCCGGACGGAATCCAATTCGGATCGCCGCGTTGCGAGATGCGACATTCGGCGAGCAGCATCGCCAAACAAATCGTTGATAATTCAACTTATCGAATCCATAGCTCATCAACAGGAAAATAGCCTCTGTGGATGCCCGTGTGCGTTGAAGAGCAGGGGAAAACCAGATGCTTCCTACTTCAATGGCCGCGTCTGCTGGATAGACGTCGCATAACGACAACCAGCCCATAGCCTTGCCTGATTTACGATCTATAACAGCCCAAAAGGGCTGATGGTCGCGTGCCGCTAGTTCTTCGATTTGGGTGCGGATTGCATCCAGGGAAGGAAAAGGTCCGTATCGCAGATAGGTAAATGAGGCCTCAGCCGAGTTTGATGCTGTCCATAAGTCTTGGGCGTGTTCCACGCCCAAGGGTTCGAGCCTGACGGATATGCCTTCGTGAACGAGCTTTTCCGGAAATGGACAAGTCATTGTCATAGTGCAGTCATTGTCTTGTTTAGGGTTTGGTTCTTCGCTAGGCGTAAGTTGACGATTTAATTCTTAGCGTTATTCTATTTGGGGCCAGGCTGCTACTCAATGATTTTGTTTTTTATGATTTGTAGCGCTATACATGCTGGCTATGGTGACCGGAAATGGTGCCGGGTAAAAGACGTCCGGGGCTTTCGATGTATCAGCACACTTAGCCCCCTGCTTCGAACCCGGGGTACAACGTCATCCCTCCATCAACGACTAGCGTGGTGCCTACGATGTAGTCCGAAAAGTCGGACGCTAGCCAAACCGCGGCACGGCCTATCTCTTCGGGTTCACCGATGCGCTTGTAGGGCACCAGCTTCATCAGGTCGGCATAGGCCTCGGCCGTAGACCATGCGGCGGTGTTGATCGGCGTTCGGATCGCTCCCGGCGCGATCGAATTGACGCGAATGCGCTTTTCAGCGACCTCCTGAGCTAGGCTCTTCATCAGCAGCATCAGCCCGCCCTTCGAAGCGGCATAATTCACGTGGCCAGCCCACGGAATGATTTCGTGGACCGAACTGGTGAAGATGATCTTGCCGGCAGCCACAGAAATCTCCGGGCGTACGCCGCGGCGGAGAAACTCGCGCACGGCTTCGCGGGCGCAAAGAAATGCGCCGCGCAGGTTGACGTTGAGCACTGCGTCCCATTGCGCTACGCTCATCTCGTGGAATGGTGCGTTGTATTCCATTCCGGCGTTACTGACGAGGATGTCGACGGTGCCGAACTCGAACACTGCCGCGGCGAACATAGCTTGCACCTGCGTCTCGTCAGCGACGTCGGCTTGTATGATCATCGCGCGCTGCCCGTCGTTGCGAATTTCTTCGGCCACCGCCTCGGCGTCCTCCGGGTTGGCTAGATAGTTGACAATCACGTTTGCGCCAGCCCTGCCGAGGGTAACGGCGATAGCCCGACCAATGCCGGAACTGGCTCCTGTCACTAGCGCAGTTTGGCCCTTTAACACGACCAGCGATTTCAGAGCCGGGATCATGGGCTGCAGCAGATCCATGTCGGCATGGTTGCTTTGCATGGTGAGCTCCTTTATTCAGTTGCCAGCCAGATGCTGTAGTGCTTGACCTGCGCTGGCTTTGCTGCGTTCGCCGCCTTGTCGGGATCGACGAGATTGTCTAGCTATCTTGGCTCCGGGCTCGTCTGCTCGGTTCTCAGCGAGCGTAAGGCAGCGACCTCGGCTCCCGGCTTTAGCAGTAGTTCTTTCGTCAGCAAGGCATTCATCTGAACGATGCGTGCGACGCAGCCGGTCCAGCCGGTCTGGTGACTGGCGCCGATTCCGGCTCCAGTATCACCGTGAAAATACTCATGAAACAGTATCAGGTCGCACCAGTGAGGATCGTCCTGGAACCTGTGGGCTGAGCCGTTTACCGGTCGGCGGCCATCACCGTCGCGCAGGAATATCCGGATCAAGCGATCACCCAGCTCTTTTGCGACTTCCAGCAAGGTCATCATCCTTCCCGACCCAGTCGGGCACTCGATCTTGAAATCCTCACCGAAGTAGGCGTACAAGCGTATCAGCGAGGAGTAAAGGAGGAAGTTGATCGGCATCCAGACCGGTCCGCGCCAATTGGAATTGCCACCGAACATGCCAGTGTCGGAATCACCAGGCACGTAGGCCACCCTATGCTCAACTCCTGCGTGGTGAAAGATGTAAGGATGCTCAAGATGGAAGCGCGATAGCGCACGAATGCCATACGGACCGAAGAATTCGCCTTCGTCCAGCATGTGCGCCAGAATGCGACGCAGCTTTTGCTCGCTCATGATCGCCAGCATGCGGCGGTTGGCTACGCCTGGTTGTTGAGGTAGGTGCGTGCTGGCAGTAAGTTCGGCGTGGCGCTCCATGAACAAGCGGGCGCGGGCGCGGAATCTTGGCAGTTTCTCAAGGATGTCTTCCTCGAATATGGCTACCGCGGCCAGCGGCAGCAGCCCGACTATCGAGCGCACCTTCAGGCGGGTGGCGCTGCCGTCCGGCAGGCGCAGCACATCGTAGAAGAAACCATCTTCCTCGTCCCACGCTTTGTCGTTGTGCTCGCCGACGCGGTCTAGTGCGCCGGCTATGAACAGCGTGTGCTGAAAGAATTTCTCGACGAACTCCTCGTATAGCGGCTCATGGAGTGCGAGCTCAACAGCAATGCGCAGCATTTGCTGGCTGAAGAATACCATCCACGCTGTCCCGTCTGCCTGATCCAGGTAGCCGCCCGTGGGCAATGGCGACGAGCGGTCGAATACTCCAATGTTGTCGAGCCCGAGAAAACCGCCCTCGAAGACATTCGCTCCAGTGCGGTCCTTGCGGTTGACCCACCAGGTGAAGTTCACCAGCAGTTTGGAAAAAGTGTACTTGAGAAACTCGACATCGCCGCGGCCATCGTGTCGCTCTTTGTCCAGAACGTAGAGCTGCATCGTCGCCCAGGCATGTACGGGTGGATTGACATCGCTGAAGTTCCATTCATAAGCGGGGAGCTGGCCATTGGGATGCAGGTAGTCATTGCGCAGCATCAGGTCTAGCTGTTGCTTGGCGAAGTCCGGGTCAACCATGCCTAGCGGAATCATGTGAAACGCGAGATCCCACGCGGCGTACCAAGGGTACTCCCATTTATCCGGCATCGAGATGATGTCGTCGTTGAACATATGCGCCCATTCGCTGTTGCGCACGTTCCGACGCTCTTGTTGCGGCAATCGGCTGCTTGCGCCGTGTTCGTCTAGCCAGAGTCCCAAGTCATAGTAGAAGTACTGCTTGGTCCAGAGCATGCCGGCCAACGCCTGTCGTATGACTCTTGCATGGTCGGGTTTATCTCGAATCGCGAGTGGGGTTATTGACGTATAGAAAGCATCGGCCTCCTGCAGCCGGGCCGCTAACACCGTGTCGAAATCGTCGAACGGAGCGGACAGTTCGCCGGGTGCGTGGGTCGTTAGCCGCAACCGGATAATCTGTGACTCACCGCCGCCGATGTTCAACTGATAGTGGCACGCGGCCTTGGTCCCCTGCTGGGCGGGATTCACTGCAGCGGCATCGCCATGCACGATGAAATTGTGGATACCGTCTTTCGTGTAGGGCGACGCGTTGTTCGTGCCGAATAGCCGGGCATTGTTGGTTTCATTCTCGGTGAACATTAGAGGCACGTCGGCGTCGCAGTAGAGATAATATTCGCCCAGCAATTCCTGAAACAATGAGTCATTGTGATGTGCGCGAACCGCTACCCGCCCGGATGATTCGGTGCGTTCGAGGATCGGCTTTGGTCCACCTCCCCGCAGTGACCAGGTGTTTCGGAACCATAGGGTAGGCAATACGTGCAGCGGAGCTGTGTCTGGACCCCGATTGAAGATGCTGATTCGTACCAGTATGTCGTCAGGGGCCGCCTTGCCGTATTCGACGAAAACGTCGAAATATCGGTTGCCGTCAAATACCCCGGTATCCAGCAACTCGTACTCGGCCTCATGCTTATTTCGGCTGCGATTGCTCGCGATGAGATCGTCGTATGGATAGGCGGCCTGCGGATACTTGTACAGATACTTCATGTACGAGTGCGTGGGAGTCGAGTCGAGATAGAAGTAGTACTCCTTCACGTCCTCGCCATGATTGCCTTCGCTGTTGGATAGGCCGAAGGCGCGTTCCTTGAGGATAGCGTCGCACCCATTCCACAGTGCAAGCGCGAAACACAGTATCTGGTGGTCGTCGCTAATACCGCCCAAGCCGTCCTCACCCCAACGGTAGGCGCGCGACCGTGCCTGGTCATGAGTGAAGTAGTTCCAGGCGTTTCCGTTGTCGCTGTAGTCTTCGCGAACCGTCCCCCATTGCCGCTCGCTGAGGTAGGGTCCCCATTTTTTCCAGGCTGCGCGGTTCGCCTGCGCCTCGTCGAGCCGCTGCTTCTCTGCATCAATGCTCATGAGTGCTCTCCTTCGCGCTGGCAAAGCCAAGCGTGTAATCTGAATCGAGGCGACCGTCAAGGCAAGACAAATGCATCCATCGGGTAATCTGTGGGGCCTCCCGCTTTACCCAATATTAGTATTCGCTCTTTGAGGGCAATATGCAAGGACTTCGCCGTTGGATTCCTTGAGGCATGGATAAACCCTTTATGTTGCAATTGCGCTTTTAACTTGAGGGCTAACTCTTAGCGGTTTATAGCGGCTTCTATATGCCTAACGGCTATTCGCGAACCGTAATAGGCGCCAAGAATAAACCCGTCATGCTTGGACATCGCTTGATGTAGTAGGGATGACTTGGAGTTTCGATGTGGTCATGCCGGTGCTATCTTTCGAGCTGCGCTTCATCATGACCTGGGCTGACCCGCCGGCCAATATCCTTGAGGCGTGCGAGCTGGTTCAATACACCGGGAGCCTCATCCAGGTTATCTACAAAGGTCCACAGATAGGTCATTACAGCGTAGACATGGCCCGCCGAAGGCTCCTGAGCAACAGACAGCCGGGTGATGGCTACAGCGAACAGCAAGGCGGCCAAAGTGCCGATGAACAGAAACGCCCAAGCTTCACGGTCAGACAGCCAGATCCGCAGCTTTGAGAGTACACGGTAGTGACGCAGAAGCGTTTCTGCTCCGACCTTCTCCACCAAGCCGATTTCTTTTTCGAGGTGATCATTCAGCCGTCCGTGCAGTACCTCGTTGCGGCGCGTAAAGCGCGGCATCAGGCCAACGCACACGAGCAGTGCAACCAGGCACGCCATACCTGCCCACGGTTCGATTATCAGCAACATGACCGCTGCTCCGGCTATGGAGGCGAGTGCCGTGGCAATTGTGGGGACATGTTTTTCGAAGAAGTCTACGAATTCCCGAGCGAGCACGGCTCGGGCAGCGGCGATGGACGTGCTTTGCTGCCGCAAGCGCTGGTTAAGGATCACCGGTACAACCAGGTCGGTATAAATCCGGGTGAAAGTGCGTGTGTCGATGGACCGCCGCACCGCGCCCACGATCCAGAATGCAAGCACTACCAACGCATATAGCAATGCATTCGATGCATCCCCGCGCAGAATGGCATCCACTGCGAAGCCGGCGAACAGGGGATAGGCGAGCAGCAAGGCATTTTCCAACCCTACCAGTCCAAGCGTGAGGGTCAGTTTGCCGGAGTTTGCGCGAGCTATTGCCTTGAGCGTTTGGCGGGCGGAATGCTGTCCGATTTTTTGTGTCTCCTCAAGCAGGAGAGACGGGATTTCTAAAGTCATGATGAGCGCAGCAAAGGTTAGAAGCTGCTATATTTGAGCAAGTGCTCAATTATCCTTGAGCGACTGCTCAAATGCAAGTGCGGAGGCCTTTCACGGTCCTGTCAACTTTTGGAACCATCACATGTCTCGTCTAGACCGTAAGACCCAGATCACTAGCGCTGCCCTTGAGTTGTTCAGGCGCAAGGGCTTTGCCGGCGTTTCCACACGCGACTTGGCGGAGTATGCTGGCTTGTCACGAAGTCACCTCTATCACTATTTCAGTGATTGGAACGATCTGCGCCGCGAGGCATTCCTGCACTTTGCAGAGGAGCAGCTCGAAGAGGTTCGCGTTGCCTTGGTTGGGCTTACCGGCACCGAAGCGCTTCGTGAGTTTGTCAGATGTTGCCTCCCGGTCAGTGCCGATTCCGACTGGATGCTGTGGCTGGATGCCTGGGACGAGGCGATGCACGACCCAGAGTTGGCGCAGGCATACCAGCGCATCAATGGTGAATGGCAGGCAGTGCTGACACAGATCATTGAAGAGGGGTTAGCCAGTAAGGCGTTCGAGTGTACTTCCGCTGCACGCGCCGCCCGCCAGTTATTTGCGCTTGCGATGGGCTATGCCGATGACTTGCTGCTGCAGCCCTCTGATGAGGCTGCCAACGCTGCGCTCGGTGAAGTGATGGAGGTTGCGGGTTTGTTGTTGGCAACGTCGTAACCTGGGAAGGTTGTGCGAGCCGAAAAACAAAAACGCCAACCTTTTCAGATTGGCGTAAGTGTTTGATTTTTTTGGTGCCGATGAGAGGAATCGAACCCCCGACCTTCTCATTACGAATGAGCTGCTCTACCAACTGAGCTACATCGGCTTTTGGCTAGCGAAAAGGCGGCATAAAGCCAAGCCTTATTTCCTGCCAAGCCCATTATTATACATATTCTTGCACTGTGCGGCTGCCAATTACCGGCATGCCTGGCCGTATCTGCATAAGCACGGCTACACAATAGCTGGCTCCCGAAAAGGAACCAGCCATTGATGTATCACTCTTCCTGGTTCATCCGTATCGCTGATGGGAACAGATCCCAGCAGGCAATGAACAGGGCGGCAAACAATGGCCCGATCACGAATCCGTTCAAGCCGAATACCGACAGCCCGCCCAGTGTGGAAATCAATATGATGTAGTCGGGAATCTTGGTGTCTTTGCCGACTAGCAGCGGGCGCAGGATGTTATCGACCAAACCAATGACGATCACCCCGAAAAGCGTCAAGGTGACGCCTTGCCAGATGGCTCCTGTGACCAGGAAGTAAACTGCTACCGGCGCCCAGATCAGGGCTGCGCCTACGGCAGGAAGCAGCGACAGAAAGGTCATGAGCACGCCCCACAGCAATGCGCCTTGTATGCCCAGGAACCAGAACATAAGGCCGCCCAGTGTGCCTTGCGTCATGGCAACGGCAATATTACCTTTGACGGTGGCGCGTACAACAGTGGCGAATTTGCGGAAGAGATGTTGTTTGTGATCTTCGCTAAGTGGTATCAACTGCTTGCTTTGGCGGGCCAGGTTGGAGCCATCGCGTAGCAGAAAGTACAGTATGTAAAGCATGACGCCCATACCGATCAGGAATTCAAACGTGTTTTGCCCGACGTTGACGGCTTGGGTAGCAAGGAATTTACTGCCTTGCAGCGCTGCGGCTGACAGCTTTTCGCGCAAACTGAAAATGTCGCCGATGCCAAAGCGGTTAAGCGTATCGTGCACCGATGGGGGCAGGGCGCTGACGATTTGTTCGAAGTAGTTGCCCAGGTTCAATTCACCGGTACTAATGCGATTGTAGATGGTTGCTCCTTCTTGCAGCAGCGCGCCGGTGATCAGGATCAGGGGAATAATGACCATCAGGACAATGATCAGCAGGGTGGTGAAGGCGGCCAGGTTAGGTCGCCCACGCATTTTTGCCAGCAGGCGTCTGTGTAGCGGCGAGAATACGATGGCAAGGATGGCACCCCAGAAAATGGCGCCATAATAGGGCAGCAAAACCCAGATGAATGCTACGGTAACCGCTGCCAGTAATAGTAAAAAGGTACGAAAATAAAGGTTGGAATTGTTCATCCATTATCCTGAGTATCGGGGCATGTCGTGCCGGCGGGTGCCGGCGCGGCACTTCATATGTGACCATAAACGATGCCGACGTCCCGCATTCTATGTGAAACGTTGCTTATTCGCCCAGCAGTTCGGCGATGTATTGCATTCCTTCTATATGTTCCGAAATGACTTTTACTACAACAATAATCGGGACGCACAGCAACAGGCCCCATACGCCCCATAACCAGCCCCCGAATAGCAGGGCAACAAACACGGCCATTGCGTTCATTTTGGCGATCCGGCCGGTCATCCATGTGGTTACCAGGGTGCCGACTATCGCGGCAATTGCCAATGTTGCCGAGGCTACTAGCAACATCATGGAAAAGGATTCGTATTGCAGAAAGGCGGCAAAGCCTGTCGCCACGGCGGCGATTAGCGATCCAAAGTAAGGGATGACATGCAGCAGTCCGGCGGCGACGGCCCACGCGCCGGCATTTTCAAGTCCTATCCAGTGCAGTGCACCCCACGTTACCAGCCCAAGCAGGATGTTGGTAATCAAAAGCATGAACATATACTTTTGAATCGATGTGTTGATGTCATCCAGGATCTGGACGGTAATTTTCTTTTTGGATAATGACGGCCCGGTCAGCCTGACCAGTTTTCGTTTGAAGGTGTCCCCCGAGAGCAGGGCGAAAAACACCAGGAACAGAACCATGGTCATTTTTCCGGCGAATGCCGCAGCGCTCATGGATCCGGCCCATAGCCATTCGTTCAAGTTGAAATCAGGCGGGCTGGCTGCTGCGGTGGGCTTTGTTGTGCTTTTGGGGTCGGTGCTGCCAGGGGTTGCCGCATTTTTTATGGCCTCTGCAGCGCTGCGAAGCTTGTCCAGCGTGCCAAGCTCGCCGTTGCCGGCTTCTTTTCTAAGCGCATTGTTGAATTTATAGGTTGCTATGGGCAACCCATCGACAACGGCTTGGACCTCGGTATAGACCGACGTCGCTACAAAGGATGCCGATCCGAAAAGCCCCAGCATGACCAGGCTGGTACCTATGATGCGGGGGATTTTTCGTCGTTCCAGCCATACGACTAAGGGGTTCAGGGTATAGGCGATCAGGATTCCGAAGACCAGCGGAATAAGAAATTCCTGGGCCCACTGGAGAGCGAATACGAACGCAATCGTGGCTAGGACAGCTAATGCTATTCCGCCAGCCTCGGCTTGGGGCTTGATTTCGGGAGGAGGTCTGTTGACTAGCGCCGGTTGCACGGGTTCGGCGCTATTGTGCTTGTCGACAGCAGGTAGCGTGTCAAGGGAGGGGGTGCCAGACTTCATCGTATCTATCCTCGGCCCCTGATATGCAATGTTGCATTACCAGTTTTTACTTTTC
>DATJCP010000453.1:0-3690 GCA_035514715.1 Candidimonas sp. | reverse complement strand
AGCGCATCCAACGCCGGAACGCGCAATGGCTGCTCGGCGATATTATCGAAAGGCGCTACGGGTTCTGGCGAAGAGGATGGCGGAACGGTGGAGCAAGCTGCCAGAAGAGCCAGCAGCGATGAGGAAAGCAGAATTCTTTTCATATGTTGACCAGGCTACGGATTAATGCAAGGTGCGCGGCATTGCCAGGACAAACTCCTGGATGGGAACATCGAACGGGACACCGTTTTCACCGACACAGTGATAAGTGCCACGCATAGTACCCACCGGAGTAGGCAAGGGGCAGCCGCTGGTGTATTCGAATGTTTCGCCGGGGCTAAGCAAAGGCTGCTGCCCCACGACGCCCAGGCCGCTAACTTCCTGGGTATGCTGCTGGCCATCGGTGATGATCCAGTGCCTGCTGATGACCTGCGCAGCATGCTCGCCCTGGTTAGTAATACGCACGGTATAGGCAAACACGAATTGCTGCTCATTGGGTTCAGATTGCTCGGGCAAATACTGTGGAGTAACAGTCACTGCGATGTCGTAAGGTTTCATGTCCAGGTTCCAAATTAAATGGTAGCTGCAGTATTTAAAAGGAAAGTCAGCACTAACCTGTAATAATGGCACATTCGCTGCTTTGGTTTTTATCTAACAACCGGTGTACTCCCATGCCATTTACCCAACCCACCCGTATTGCCCCCAGCCTGCTGGCGGCTGACTTCGCCCGACTGGGCGAAGAAGTAAAAAATGTCGTTGCCGGCGGTGCCGACTGGATACATTTCGACGTAATGGACAACCATTATGTGCCAAATCTGACCATAGGCCCCATGGTTTGCGAGGCTTTGCGCCCCCACACCCAAGCTCCTATAGACGTGCACCTGATGGTTGAACCTGTCGACGCCATTATCCCGCAATTTGCCAAGGCAGGCGCCAATATTATTACTTTCCACCCGGAAGCCTCGCGCCATCCAGACCGAACCTTGTCTCTGATCAAAGAACATGGCTGCCAGGCAGGACTGGTTTTCAACCCTGCCACCTCCCTGGAGTGGATGGACTATGTCATGGACAAGCTTGATGTCGTGCTGCTGATGTTGGTGAACCCGGGCTTTGGCGGACAAAAATTCATACCTGGCACGCTCCCCAAACTGACACAGGCACGCCGCAAGATCGATGCCTGGG
This sequence comes from Candidimonas sp., assembly GCA_035514715.1. Taxonomy (GTDB): domain Bacteria; phylum Pseudomonadota; class Gammaproteobacteria; order Burkholderiales; family Burkholderiaceae_B; genus Pollutimonas. Next base: position 2,529 of record DATJCP010000453.1, on the reverse strand, counting down.
TCAATAACGGCGGGCAACGCATTGCGCTGGAAGTCGATGGTGGCGTCAATGCCAGCAACATCGCCGCCATCCGGGCTGCGGGCGCCGATACCTTTGTTGCTGGTTCGGCCATTTTCAGCCAGCCCGACTACAAAACCATTATCGACACCCTGCGCGCAGAAATCGCCCGCGGCGAGACCTTATCCGCTTAAATACCAGTAAACCCTGGACGCGCTCCTTCCTGCCTTGTCTATGTCAGCGGCAACGCAGGCGGCGAGCGCCTCTCGACAAATAGCGAGTTGCCCGCTATTTTCTTGGCCTCGCTCTTGGCCAGTGCGGCGAACTCGGCCACCTGATAGCTGGAATAAGGCAATGCCATATTGACCTCAACCACACCTAGCGAAATGCTGATCAGGCGATGAAACACGGAAAGCCCCTGCCGGTCTTCGGCAAGATACCCACCCTCCGCTAGATGAATGGGCTTGTAGAGGTGAGCGGTAGCCTTATAGAACTGATCCAGAACGCGCTGGCAACGCTCCCGCCAATCCTTGCTCTTGAACACCACAATGAAGTCGTCTCCACCAATGTGGCCCACAAAGTCAGCGCTGGAATCAATATGCTCGCGCAGCAAGTTCGCTGTTATTTGTATGGCTTCATCACCCTTGCGATAGCTGTATAAATCATTAAATGCCTTGAAGCTATCCAAGTCGCAGTAGCACACCGCAAAAGACGCCTCGCTCGACAACAGCGCCTCGATATGCTCATTGATAGGCACATTGCCGGGAAGCTGCGTCAGAGGATTGGCATACCGGGCCGCGTGGATCTGCATCTGCGTTATTTCGCGTATCAGGTCAAACCCGGTTCCCACCCCAATAAACCGCCCCTGCTCGGTAATAATGAAGCCGTCTGACAAGTGATGGGGATTCGCCTCGGTAAACAAATACCCCAAGTCCTGAAGACTGGTTTGATGATCGACGATAAGCGGCGAATTTTCAATAAACTGACTGCATGGCTTATTACCGTATAGCTCGCGATGATAAGGGCGCGCCAAACGATCCAGCATGCGCAATCGATGTATCAAGCCTATGGGCAGACCTTCGCGCAAGACGGCCAATACCTGAAGCTCGGTTTGTCGCTTGAAAATATCGTAGACATCGTTGATCAACGTGGCGTCGACAACGGCAGGCACAGATCGAAGGATCTTGCGGGCCGTTGCGACGCATTTATAGGCATCATTCATAAGCGGACGCTTACCGGCGGGCGTTGGCGCCAACAGCCGCAGAGTTGCCGGCGGCAGTGCCGCCATGGGAACCATGGCGGGCCTGGCCAGCAAATATCCCTGACCATACCGAATGCCCAGACTGCGCACCACTTCAAGCTCGGCTTCAGTTTCTATACCTTCCGCAATGATCTCTGATTTCGATAGCTGCGCCATTTCGGAAATCGACCGCACAAACTGGCGTTTGACGGCATCATTGTCGAGCCCCTGTATAAAGTACTTGTCTATCTTGACATATTCGGGACGCAACTCCGACCAAAGCCGCAAACTGGAAAAGCCCTCGCCCAGATCGTCAATAGCAATCTGCAGGCCGAACCCCCGGTAGTCCGAGGCAGCCTGGCGCAATAATGAATAATTGGAAGTCGCTTCCGACTCTGTGAGTTCAATAACAATATTGCTGGGAGACATGCCCTCTATGTACGGATCCAGCAAAGAAGCCTGCACCTCATTGGGGGGCATCATCAACGCATCGGGGCTCATATTCAGAAACAGCTTTCCCGACAACCCCAGCGCCAAAAACTTATCGATGTGGATTTTTCGGCATACACGCTCTAGTTCAATCGTATGCCCATGCAGGCGGGCAATACCAAAGAGCCTGGTGGGGGCGTGCAAAGGAGAGTCGGAGGGGCCACGGATCAACCCTTCATAGCCGATTATGTCGCCCGATTGTAAATCTACAATAGGTTGATATAAGGGGGTCAGAGCCTGATCCAATAGGATCTTCTGAAAACTTGCCAACATTTGTGCGCTCTCATCTTGTTGCGTCTCGCTGAGCGAACTCACTACCTTACACTGTGTCAGTGTTGCGATCATTTGCGTTCAATCAATTTTTCTATGGCTCTGAATATGACCGATCTTCCTTCGGCCCGGGTCAGCGCGAATTTAGCAGGCCCATATGACAGGAAGGTGTCGGCAGACACCCTACAATCAGGTTTCCATTCAACCAAAGAGACACTCCATGCCTTTTTCCGCCGTACTTATAGACCTAGATGGAACCCTGCTGGATACCATACCTGATCTGGCGAATGCCGCCAACGCTATGCGACAGGAACTGGGCATGCCGCCGTTATCGCAAGAAACCATTGCCAGCTACGTTGGCAAAGGCACTGAAAACCTGGTGCACCGCACCCTGTCGAACAATACCAACGGATCAGTGCCGGACTCGGCCAGCGTGGAACGCGGCCTGGAAATCTTTGGCCGCCACTACCATACGGTAAACGGCGAACAGGCTGTCTTGTACCCCGGCGTACTGGAAGGCCTGCGCGCTTTCC
>DATJCP010000452.1:0-5447 GCA_035514715.1 Candidimonas sp. | reverse complement strand
GCTTTGAAAAATGCGCCGGCTACATTCATGACCTCCCTGTACGTGCCAGCCTCGGAGCCTGAACTGGCTCAAAATCTGGTGCGAACCTTTCCCAACCTGACAGTTTTCGACGTGGGTTCCATATTGGGTCAGGTGCAGCATGTGCTGGACCAAGTCGTGCAAGCAGTGCAGTTGTTGTTTTTGTTTACTGTGCTTGCCGGTGTCCTGGTGCTGGGGGCGGCTTTATTTTCCACCCGTGACGAACGCATGCACGAGGTCGCGGTGTTGCGGGCGCTGGGCGCCAGCGGTCGGCAGTTGGCGGCCGCAATGCGTATTGAACTGTTGGTGCTGGGGGCCATGGCGGGCATGCTGGCGGCATTCGGCGCGGTGGCGATAGCATGGGTGCTGGCCGAGCAAGTATTCGACTTCCCTCTGACATTGTCGTGGTGGCCCTGGGTTGCAGGCATGGGCATAGGCATGCTGGCTGCAACCATAGGCGGCAGTATGGCGCTGTCGGGGGTACTGAAAACACCACCTTTGGTATCGTTAAGGGAGGCAGCATGAGCGTCGCTATTCAACCCCGCGACCTAGTGTGCGGCACAGCCGTGATGCGCTACGACGCCAGTCGTGTCGCGGACCCTGGCTTATTCTTGTTTGACCCCACTGCGCCGCAACTGCAGGCCAGTGCTGTCGACCAAGGCGGGCGGCAGGCGGCCTGGTTTGTAAAAGGCGAATTTGGTGAGGGCGTGCTGCGTCATTATCGGCGGGGTGGACTGATTGCCAAGCTTAGCGACAATCGCTATATCTGGACGGGCGCCGCGGCGACCCGTTCGTTCGCCGAATTCGATCTTTTGCAGTTCATGCACCAGCGAGGGCTGGCTGTGCCCAGGCCGCTTGCCGCGGTCTACTGGCGTCATGGGCTGACTTATAGCGCCGCCATCCTGATCGAAAGAATAGCTGGGGTGCAGCCTTTGGCTCAGATGCTGGCGGCAGGCAACCAGGCAGCCGTTGCCCAGGCCATTTATGCCATGCATGAAGCGGAAGTGTGGCATTCAGACCTGAATGCCTACAATATCCTGCTGGATGAGCACGGCCGGGTCTGGCTGATTGATTTCGACAAATGCCGAGTGCAAACCTTGTCTTTGGAGCGTCGGCAAGGCAATCTTCTTCGCTTGCGCCGTTCCCTGGTCAAGGTGGCCGACAGTGCCGGACTTCTGTGGTGGGAAGGGCTCAGTCAAGAGTACGACGCGCTTGTGCGGACTAAAGGCCTACTTTAGTCGCGAAAAAGCATTATCATCTCGCTTTTTGGCTTTTTTGTATTGTCTGGGGAGCTCGCAATGAAATTCAGCATCGCGAAACGACTGCTGCTGGGCACGGCGCTTACTGCCGTAATGTCGACGGTATGGGCGCAGAACAAGGTAGTGAACGTCTATAACTGGGCGGAATATACCGCGCCGGATACGATTTCGGGCTTCGAGAAAGCCACGGGCATTAAAGTGCGCTACGACGTCTACGACAGTAATGACACTTTGCAGGCCAAGCTGTTGACGGGCAAGTCAGGATACGATGTGGTGGTGCCTTCCACCCATTACGCCGCGCGTCAGATCGAAGGCGGCCTGTTTCAGAAGCTGGACAAGACAAAAATCCCCAATTGGAAGTACCTGGACCAGGACATCATGGACCTCGTAGCCTCTGTCGACCCCGGCAATCAGTACCTGGTGCCTTGGGGGTATGGCACCAATGGCCTGGGCTATAACGTGACCAAGGTCAAAGAAATCATGGGGCCCGATGCGCCCTTGAATAGTTGGGACATGCTCTTCAAGCCCGAAAATGCGGAAAAGCTCAAAGCTTGCGGCATTTCGGTGCTGGATGAAGCAGCGCAGGTCTTTCCGGCGGTATTGCATTACTTGGGTAAAGACCCCAACAGCAGCCAGCCAGACGATTACAAACAGGCGCTGGAATTATTGAAGACCATACGCCCTTACATCAGGCAGTTTAGTTCGTCGGGCTATATCGATGAGCTGGCGGGCGGCGATTTGTGCATGGTGTACGGCTTTTCGGGCGATGTCATGATTGCCCGCCATCGGGCCCGCGAAGCCAAGAAAGACTATGTCGTGGACTATTACATTCCCCAGGGCGGTGCTCCGGCCTGGTTCGACACCATGGCCATACCCAAAAGCGCAGCAAATGTCGATGAGGCCCTGGCTTTTATCAATTACATTGAAACCCCGCAGGTGCACGCGGCCATCACCAACACCATGTTCTACCCCAATGCCAATAAGGAAGCGCGCCAGTACGTCATCAAGGACGTGGCTGATAATCCCATGATTTATCCGCCTGCTGACGTGGCCAAGACCTTGTATGTGATCAAACCTCAGCCCTTGGCCATACAGCGCTTGCAAACGCGCATGTGGGCCGAGCTCAAGTCGGGACGGTAGTCGCATGTCGGATGTTCGTACTGTTGCCGCCTCCTGGTCGGGAGACGCCGATGAATTCGTACGCGTCGAGGAAGTCGTCAAGATATTCGGCGATACCGTGGCCGTCAATTCGGTCAATCTTTCTGTGCGGCGCCATGAAGTGTTCGCCTTGCTGGGCAGTTCGGGCTGCGGCAAGTCGACCTTGCTGCGCATGCTGGCTGGCTTCGAAGAGGTGACGTCGGGTCGCATTTATCTCGACAACGAAGACATTACCAGCCTGCCGCCGCATCGTCGTCCTGTGAACATGATGTTCCAGTCGTATGCGCTTTTCCCGCACATGACGGTCGAGGCCAATGTGGCCTTCGGGCTGAAGCAAGAGGGCGTGCCCAAGAACGAAATTCATGAGCGTGTTTTCGAGGCCCTGGATCTGGTGCAGATGGGCGGCTATGCCCGCCGCAAGCCGCACCAGATGTCGGGCGGCCAGCAGCAGCGGGTGGCTCTGGCGCGCAGCCTGGTCAAGCGTCCCAAGCTTCTGCTGCTTGACGAGCCCATGTCGGCGCTGGACAAGCAAATACGCCAGAAAACCCAAATCGAACTTTCCAAGATCCTGGAGCAGGTCGGTGTGACCTGCATTATGGTGACGCATGACCAGGAAGAGGCCATGACTATGGCGCATCGCCTGGCCGTCATGTCCGAAGGGCAAATCATACAGTCCGGTACACCGCAGGATGTCTACGCTTTTCCCAATTCGCGTTTCGTTGCGGGCTTTATTGGCTCGACCAATTTGTTCACGGGCACTATCGTCGTTGACGAGTCCGACCATGTCCTGATTGAAAGCGGCGACCTGACGCGTCCCTTGTATGTCGATCATGGCATCAGCGAACCCTTGGGTATGGAAGTTCATGTGTCGGTGCGCCCCGAACACATCCGGGTGCTGCGCACGCAGCCGGAATCGGAATCCAATTGGGGGCATGGCATGGTCAGTCATGTGGCTTGGATGGGCAGTTACGCCAGATACCAGATTCGCCTTGATTCGGGGGCGGTGATCGAGGCTACCGTACCCAGCCAAGTGCTGGTGCAAGCCGATGCGCCCGGCCTGGATGACGAAGTATTCGCCAGTTGGGCCAGTGATAGCGCCACAGTACTGACATCATGAAAAAGCTTTCCTTGCGGCAGCTCTGGCCATCAGCAAGAACGCTCGCCATTGTTCCACCATTCCTGTGGCTGGCTCTGTTCCTGCTGGTGCCTTTTATCCTGGTCTTGAAAATCAGCTTTGCCGATTTGAAGTTCGGGATTCCACCGTATACAGCGCTTACCGAAATCAAAGACCAGACGCTGTCGCTGGTGCTGAACCTGCGCGGCTACGCTTTGCTGTTTACCGACAGCCTATACATTGCGACCTATCTGAATTCGGTCAAGATGGCGGCCATTACTACGCTGTGCTGCGCCCTGATCGGCTACCCCATGGCCTATTACATCGCGCGCTCGCATCCGTCGATACGCAATGTTTTGCTGCTGGGCGTTATTTTGCCGTTCTGGACTTCGCTGTTGCTGCGTGTGTATGCCTGGGTCGGTATTTTGCGCAACGACGGCCTGTTGAACAAGCTGCTGCAATGGCTGGGCATCATTAGCGCGCCGTTGGAAATCTATCGCACCGATCTGGCCGTGTATATCGGGCTGGTCTATGCCTATCTGCCGTTTTTTATTTTGCCGCTGTATGCCAACCTGGTGAAATTCGATACGCGCTTGCTGGAGGCGGCCTACGATCTGGGCGCCAGGCCATGGCGCGCTTTTCTTAGCGTTACGCTGCCCTTGTCCATGCCTGGAGTTATCGCCGGCGCGATGCTGGTATTCATACCGTCGGTGGGCGAGTACGTGATTCCCGAAATGCTGGGCGGCGCCAATACTTTGATGATGGGCCGCGTCATGTGGACTGAGTTTTTCAACAATGCCGACTGGCCGATGGCGGCGGCGGTGACTTGCGTCATGGTGCTGATGTTGCTGGTGCCGCTGGTTATCTTCCAGTACAACCAGATCAAACAGCTGGAAATGCAGAAACGGAGGCGTCATGACACGGCCTGATCCTGTGCTGCGCGCTATCGTTTTGGCAGTGGGGTATTCCTTTTTATACATTCCCATACTTTGCCTGATGGCGTTTTCATTCAACGATTCGGCCATGATGACTTCATGGACGGGTTTTTCGCTGAAGTGGTACGTTGAACTGTTTAACGACGAGGCGCTGCTTTCCGCAGCTAAGCTGTCGTTGCTGATTGCGGCCCTTACCGCCACGGCGGCCGTCATCATAGGCACCTGGGCCGGGTATGTCCTGGCGCGCATGGGGCGCTTTCGCGGCTTCGCCCTGTACATAGGCATGCTCAGCGCGCCGCTGGTCATGCCGGAAGTGGTGCTGGGCATTTCGCTGTTGCTGATGTTCGTCGAAATCAGCGAACTGTTCGGGTGGCCTTCCGGCAACGGCATATTCACCATCTGGGTAGGGCATGTCACGCTGTGCATGGCCTATGTAGCGGTCATTATTCAGTCGCGCATCCGGGACTTGGATCGTTCCCTGGAAGAGGCAGCCCTGGACCTGGGTGCGACGCCGTTGAAGGTGTTCTTTGTAATCACCTTGCCCTTGATCGTTCCCGCGCTGCTGGCCGCCTGGCTATTGGCCTTTACCTTGTCGCTGGATGATGTGGTGATCGCTTCTTTCTTATCGGGGCCGGGCTACACTACCTTGCCGCTTGAGGTTTTTTCCAGGGTGCGTCTGGGCCTGAAGCCGGAAATCAATGCACTTGCCACCTTGTTTATGCTTGCCGTGGGCATTGCCGTCGTTGTAGCCAACCGTATGCAATGGCGTAAAAACTCTCAGTAAAGGAAAACACTCATGACTATTGTGCAGCTTTATGGCTTGAAGAACTGCAGCACTTGCGTAAAGGCCATGAAGTGGCTGGAACAGCAGAAGGTGAAATTCCAGTTCACCGATTATCGCGACCATCCCGTCGATGCAGGGCAGCTAAGCGCCTGGGCCGACGAACTTGGCGGCTGGGAAAA
>DATJCP010000451.1:0-4294 GCA_035514715.1 Candidimonas sp. | reverse complement strand
GCACCGAGGAAATGTTCTCGGGGGATGGCCGGGTTCTAATGTGCAGTTTTTTCCAGCACCCACACTTTCCCAACATATGCCAGGACAATCCAGCCGAAAACATGGTAAACATACCGGTTGACGCTTATACCAAGGGTGATGCCTTGCGGCAATTGGTAGGCGATGTATGGATGCCCAGGCTCGAAGCTTTCCAGCCTGAGTTCATCTTTATATCGGCCGGTTTCGACGCTCATCAAGAAGACGACATGGGGCAGTTGGGCATGGTCGAAGCCGACTACGCCTGGATCACCGAGCAGATCATGCAATTGGCTGGACAAACGGCACAAGGCAGGGTCGTTAGCTTCCTGGAAGGCGGCTACAACTTGTCGGCTTTGGGGCGCAGTGTAGTGGCCCATATCAGAGCTCTGGCAACGTTGTAGAATAAGAAGGTTTATATAAATTTTGCCTGGCAGGCAAGCCGGGGCTACGGGCGCCGGAAGGCGCTTGACTGTCCGCAAGCACTGTAAGGCGGTAGCGGTTTTTTTTTAATCCTTGGAGAATGCTCGATGAAGGTATTGGTACCTGTCAAGCGTGTGGTTGATTACAACGTCAAAGTACGCGTGAAATCCGATCAAAGCGGCGTGGATATCGCCAATGTGAAGATGTCCATGAATCCGTTCGACGAAATCGCTGTCGAAGAGGCAACGCGCCTGAAAGAAAAGGGTGTGGCCACCGAGGTGATCGCGGTGTCTTGCGGCGTTGCCCAGTCCCAGGAAACGCTGCGTACCGCCATGGCCATCGGCGCCGATCGCGCCGCCTTGGTGCAAACCGACGTAGAACTGCAGCCCCTGGCGGTTGCCAAGCTGCTCAAAGCCTTGGTCGACAAAGAGCAGCCCGGGCTGGTCATTCTTGGCAAACAAGCCATTGACGACGACGCCAACCAAACCGGTCAGATGCTGGCGGCGCTGTTGAACTGGCCACAAGCCACGTTTGCCAGCAAGGTTGAAGTCTCGGGCGACTCGGTGTCGGTGACACGTGAAGTCGACGGTGGTCTGGAAACTCTGTCGCTCAAGCTGCCCGCCATCATCACGACCGACTTGCGTCTGAACGAGCCGCGCTATGTCACGCTGCCCAACATCATGAAGGCCAAGAAAAAGACGCTGGACGTCATTACGCCTGAAGAATTGGGTGTGGATGTCGCGCCGCGCTTGAAGACCCTGAAGGTGTCCGAGCCGCCAGCGCGCTCTGCTGGCATTATCGTGCCCGATGTGGCTACGCTGGTCGACAAACTCAAGAATGAAGCAAAGGTGGTTTAAATGACGATTCTGGTAATTGCTGAACACGACAACGCCCACCTGAAGGTGGCAAGCTTGAACACCATTGCGGCAGCGGCAAAGCTGGGCGGCGACATTCACGTGCTGGTAGCCGGTAACGGCGCGCAAGCGGTGGCCGATCAGGCTGCGCAGGCGGCCGGTGTGGCCAAGGTATTGCTGGCCGATGGTCCCGCCCTGGCGGAAGGCTTGGCGGAAAACGTGGCCGCACAAGTGCTGGCGCTGGCCTCCGGTTATAGCCACATCTTGTTCCCTGCTACTGCTGCAGGCAAGAACGTGGCGCCGCGCGTGGCGGCCAAACTTGATGTCGCTCAAATCTCCGACATCATCTCGGTCGAATCGCCTGATACCTTTACGCGTCCTATTTACGCTGGCAACGCTATTGCTACGGTGCAGTCGGCCGACGCGATCAAGGTCATTACCGTGCGTACGACGGCGTTTGACGCTGTTGCCGCACAGGGCGGCAGCGCAGCGGTGGAATCCGTCGCGGTAGTGGCCGACTCGGGCCTATCCTCGTTTGTCGGGCGCGAAGTCGCTAAAAGCGATCGTCCTGAACTGGCTGGCGCCGCCGTGGTGGTGTCGGGTGGCCGTGGCTTGGGCAGCGCCGAGAACTTCAAAATTCTCGATCCGTTGGCCGATAAGCTGGGCGCCGCTCTGGGTGCTTCGCGCGCGGCGGTTGACGCGGGCTATGCGCCTAACGACTGGCAGGTCGGTCAAACAGGCAAGATCGTTGCGCCGCAGTTGTACGTGGCTGTGGGGATTTCGGGCGCCATCCAGCATTTGGCCGGCATGAAAGACTCCAAGGTGATCGTGGCCATCAACAAAGATGCCGAAGCGCCTATATTCGGCGTGGCCGACTACGGTTTGGTGTCGGACCTGTTCCAGGCTGTGCCTGAATTGGTCAAAGCGCTGTAGCATTTCATACTTGCTTAGGCAAGGGATAGGGTCTGGGGCGTAAGCCACAGACCCTTTTTTTCGGACGTTAATACAGCACTTGGCAACCTAGCCAATGCTGCTCCGAGACTAGTCGCTTGATCAGCGCTTTGCATAAGTTGATGACTTTGCCTACGGCTGGTGCGAGCGGCAGGCTTTCGCTTGAGCAGAGAACAATTTCCCTTGAAAGTTGGACATCCATTGAGCGGGGTGTGATTGTGCCATTGGCAATTTCGGGCTGCGCAGCCGAATATGGCAAGATGGTGGCTGCCAGCCCCTCCCGTACAGCGGGTATCAAGATGGCTGAAGTGCTTGCTTCAGCGAAGAGGTTGTAGGTTAGCCGTGCCGCCAAGAACATATGATCGACTCGCGCCCTTAGCTTGTTTGGTAGGCTTGGCAGTATCAGCGGTAAAGCTGAAATGCTTTTGATGGACACATTTTTTATAGGCAGGCTCAAGCTGGAGTGGGTAAGAAGCAGCAAATCCTCGATCAATAATGGAGTTAAAGAAACGCCCTTGATGGGCTGTTGATCGGGAGATAGCGAAAAATCAACGCGCCCCTGGAGCACTAGGCGAGTCAGGTCGGCGCTAGGGATATCGACGATTTCCAGCACGATGCTCGGGAATTCCTGTTTGACGAGTTTCATGAGCGGCAGGGCTATCATGCGTGCTGTGCTTGAGGCCAGACCGATGGAAACGGTACCCGTTATTTGGTCATCGCTCTTGGCTAAGAGGCTGCGCGTGCTATCGACTTGCCGGAGTATTGTCTGGGCGTGCCGGTAAAGCAGAATACCTTCGGCGGTCGCATGCACCCCTTTGGATCCGCGCACCAACAAACGTACCCCAAGATCTTCTTCCAGCAATGCCATTTGTTGGCTTAACGCGGGTTGCGCGACATACAGGCTTTCCGCTGCTCTGGTCATGTTCTGCAATTCGAATACACGCACAAAATACTGAAGTTGCCGCAAGTTCATGGCTTGGCCTTATTGTCTTTTGCTAATGAAATAAGATTATCTTATGACTCCATCATTTAAAAGTATTTTTATTTGCGGTGAACTATACCTAGAATCAAAATTACTTTAAAAGGAGACGTGCGATATGAGCCTTCCACTATCTGGGCTGAAAGTCCTGGATTTGACTCGTGCCCTTTCAGGGCCTTTCAGCACAATGATCTTGGCAGACTTAGGGGCTGAAGTGATCAAGGTTGAGCCGACGCCGGCGGGTGATATGGTGCGGCAGTGGGGGCCCTTTGATGAGGATATAAGTGTTTATTATCTTAGTGCCAATCGAAATAAAAAAGGAATTGGAGTCGACTTTCGCAGTGAAGAAGGACTCTCCCTGATCAAAAAAATGGCGCTTCAATCCGATATCGTGGTTGAAAATTTCAAAGTGGGCACGATGGAAAACATGGGCCTTGGATATGACGAGCTATCCAAGGAAAAGCCTGGCATCATCATGGCGTCCATTTCCGGCTTTGGCAGCAAAGGTCCCGCAAAGAACTGGGCAGGCTTTGACCAGATTGCCCAAGGTTATTCCGGCTTCATGAGCTTGACTGGTACAGACGAATCAGGGCCTACACGAGTCGGCACCGCAATCGGTGACCTGACTGCGGGAATGTGGATAGTGATAGGAATACTGGCTGCTGTGGTCGAGCATAAGAATAGCGGCCGCGGACAGCATGTGGAAACGTCTCTCCTGGCCAGTCTGATGGGCTTGCTTAGCGTACAAGGGCAACGCTACTTGAGCGTCCAGGAGGTTCCAGAGCCTTGCGGTAACGTGCATCCGGTCATTGCTCCATATGGCACTTTCGCAACCGCCGATGGCCCGCTGAATTTGGCTCCGGCAACCCAGGCTATGTGGTGCAAACTCTGCTCGATACTCGGACTGGACGAGTTGGTCCTCGACTCTCGCTTCCTGACTAATGCCGATCGCATGAAGAACCGCCATGTGCTTAAAGAGTTGCTCGAAGCCAGTTTGACGCGCCGCACGCGAATGGAGTGGACACCTTTGATGATAGAGAATGGTATCCCCGCTGGTCCCATTAATAAATTA
>DATJCP010000450.1:0-4724 GCA_035514715.1 Candidimonas sp. | reverse complement strand
GCTGGCCGTTGTTATGTCTTGTTTGCGTTCTTAAAAACGGCGGCTGTGACCGTGGCTGGGACTGGCTTCACGCGTTTGCGGCCTGTGCTTCGCCAGGCTTCCCGTTCCAAGGTCAATTCCCGTGGCGCCCGCGTAAGTCGCCAGTCCCAGCCACGGTCACGGTCACAGCCGCCGTCGCGTAAGAAGGCATGCCTAGACGGCTACGGCCAGCAGCCGGTTTGGGCTAAGAGAGGGAGGTCGTGGCATTACGTACCGTCAGCGCATGTAGGTGCGTTTGTGGCTACGATCGTACGTTCCCGTGTTTCGCTCCGTCAGGTATCCGGCCCTAGGCATTCGTCCCGTAGACATCCGCCCATAAGAAACGTCGTCCGATCAACGCTATTGTGAGGTGCAGCGAGCTGGGGTGAGCCCAGCGAATTTTGAGCGCGCCGCGCAGCCAGCCTGGATTGGCGGCACAAGGGCGCACTGTTTGAGCGAGGAGCTTACGGACAGCCAGTGGCTGTCCGTTCTCGCGAGTTTGCGCCCGTCGCCAGGCCGGGCTGGCTGCGCGGGAAGTCCCGCAGGGACCGCAGCGATGATTCGCCAGGCCCACCCCAGCTCGCTGCACCGCATAAGAACTGATGAAGCCCGCATAAGTACTGGTGAGGCCAGCATAAAAACAGCAGGCCTGACATAAGAACGACTGAGCCGACATAAGAACGCTATGCCGTCTTAGTCACCTCCCACGCCCCTGCACCCAGCAAAACAAGCTGATAAGCATGATGCCTGGCAAGCGTACTGCGATGTCCAACGCTGACTAGAATCGTCTCAGGCAACTGCTCGCGAACCAGCCGATACATCGCATCCTCCAGCCCCTCATCCATCGCCGACGTCGCCTCATCAAGGAACGCCGCAACAGGCCGAGCCAACAGCAAACGCCCAAAAGCCAAGCGCTGCTGCTCACCCAGCGACAAAATACGTCCCCAGTCCGCAACCTGATCCAGACGGTCAAGCAAATGGCCTAATTGCACAAGCACCAACACTTCACTTGCCCGGTCATGCGAAGCCATTTGGGTACGCTCAGCAAGAACACCAGCATTGGAAACAACCGCATCTCTTACCCGTGGCGTTACATCGCCAATTTGCAACGCCATCGACCCGCCTCCAGATACAGCAAGGCTCGTTTCAGGCCGGAATCCAGGCGCATTCCTGCCTGCATCCAGTAGCTCGTCCAGATTGCTGGGTACCTTGCGTGCACTGGCTACAGCCGCCTTTTGCTGGCGCTGTATGTCGGCCGCCTGTTCCATGCTTTCCATAGACGGCAACTGCCCTGGATAATGCAAAGCATCGCGCAGGCTGCCCAGCGGAAGATAAGGTTTTTGCGACAGGAATAAGGTGTCGTGTGCGGGTCGGATCACCGTGCCCTGGCAATATGGCCATAGCCCGGCAATGGCTCGCAGCAACGTAGTCTTCCCCGATCCTGATGGCCCGCGTATCAGTAAGGGCGCGCCTGCCAAGACTTCAAGGTTCAGGTTTTCAAGCAGCAACGCATTGCCCGGAGTCTTGACGGTTAGTCCTTCCAGGGCAAGCCGCGTGCCTTGCGCCAGCACTTGCGGCTCGGGTAGGGCGCGTGCATCAGTCATGGCTTTGGTAAAGCCGCTCAGACGATCCAGCGTGGCGCGGTAGGTTGCGAAACTATCGTACGCCGTGCGAAAGAACGACAGGTTATCTTGCAGGCGGCCAAACGCTTGCGCGGTTTGCATTAAGTCGCCCAGGCTGATTTGCTTGGAAAAGAAGCGTTGTGCCTGAATGATGAATGGGAATACGACTGCAGCCTGGCTTACCCCCAGATTGAAGCCTTGAAATTTTATTGACCGGAACACGATCGCCCAGGCGTTGCCAATGACGTGGGCAAAGCGAGTGCGCAGTAGGGCGCCCTCGACCTTCTCACCCGCATAAAAGGCAATGCTCTCGGAATATTCACGCAATCGCACCAACGCGTAACGATAGTCGGCGTTGAAGCGTTCGTTCAGGAAGTTCAGCATGATCAGCGGCCGTCCGATTTTGACGGCGAACACCGTGGCGATGATTACGTAGGCGAATACCAGGAAAACCATGCCTCGCGGTATTTCCACTCCCATCACCGCCAGGGGGCCGGACAGCGCCCATAAGATCGCGGTAAAGGCAAAGGTGGATACTAGTGCGTTGATAACCCCCACCGATAAGGTAAGCGACATATCTACAAAAGTAGCGACATCTTGCTGAATACGTTGGTCGGGGTTGTCGACCGGCATATCCAGATATTGGGTGCGATAGTAGGCTTGTTTGTCCAGCCATCGGCCAAGCAGTTCTTCATTCAGCCATACGCGCCATCGGATCGTGAAGGCTTGTTGTACATAGAATTCGATCAGTACTCGAAGCACATGCACGGTAGCCAGGATGGCAAACAAGATCATCGCTCGCCAAAAGCCGGTAGAGTCCAGATTTTGCAACGACGTGTACATCGTGTTGCTCCAGTCTGAAAGCAGTACATCCAGGCGGACTGCGCAGAGAGTCAGAAATAGGATCAACAGCAGGGTGGCAAGCGGGCGCCAGTCGCGTCGAGGTGAAAAGTAGCCTCCTGCCAGACTCCAGAATTGGCGGCCCCAAACACTAAACCTGGCCAGCCCCCATATGGTTGCTGCAGCCAGTACAACAGTAACGAGATAGGCCTGCAGCAGCCATACGCCGCTGTTCATCAATGCGTCGTTCAGATTCATCGGCTCTCCGCGATTAAAATTGATTGAACGGTATTTTCAGATAATGAACGCCATTATCCTCGGCCTTGGGATACTTGCCAGCGCGAATATTTATCTGGATGGCAGGCAGAATAAGCTGTGGCATACACAGGGTCTGGTCTCTAGCCTCGCGCATTGTCGCGAAGTTATCCGCGCTTATGCCGTCGCGAACATGTATGTTGCCGGTGCGCTGCTCCAGGACGGTGACACAGGACTGATGCGAGCGATGGTCGGGCGGATAGTCGTGGCACAGGTAAAGACGAGTCTCGTCGCCCAGCGCAAGAATTTTCTGGATGGATGCAAACAGAGTACGGGCATCGCCTCCTGGAAAATCGCAGCGTGCTGTTCCCACATCCGGCATGAATAAAGTGTCTCCAACGAAGATACCCAGGTTCTCGACACAATAAGCCATGTCCGCCGGGGTATGGCCGGGTACATGCAAGGCAGTGACCCTCATGTCGCCAATGCAGAAACTTTCACCATCGCGGAATAGGTGATCGAACTGGGAGCCGTCCGCGGCGACTTCCTGCTTCAGATTGAAGATGTCGCTGAATACTTCCTGGACTTGTTTGATATGCTCGCCGATGGCGGTTTGCCCGCCCAATTGCGTCTTAAGGTAAGCGGCGGCCGACATATGGTCGGCATGTGCGTGGGTTTCTAGTATCCACTGCACCTGCAGCTGTTTGTTGCGTATGTAGGCAATGATGCGGTCGGCTGATGTGGTGCTGCAGCGGCCGGCTTTCGGGTCGTAGTCAAGTACGGAGTCGATGATGGCACAGGCAGGGTTGCAATCTTGGTGGACGACGTAGGAAAACGTTGAGGTTTGTTGATCAAAAAAAGCTTCAGCATGTGGTGGCATGAAGGTTCCTCTTGTGGGCGTTCAAATGTTGGATTATGGTGTGCCATCATTCCACTTTACAGAGGTTATATGCCGTACGTCACTATTTCCGCTACCAAAGGTCTTTCCGCCGATCAAAAAAAACAGCTGCTGGAAGGCGCCAGCAATGCCGTGGTGCAAAGCATAGGCGCACCCTTGGCCAGCGTGCGTGTCATGTTGCATGAGCTGGCCGATGGTCATTACTTGAACGCGGGTCAGTTCAATACGCCCGGGGTCATGTTTGTTGTAGAGCTGATCGAAGGCCGTACTGAAGCGCTCAAGGCTGCGCTGATTGCAGCGTTAAGCCGCGTGGGCCTTGACTCTACCGGCATCCCCGAAAATGAAGTGCGTGTGCGTATCATCGATTTTCCAAAAACCGATATGGGCATGGCTGGCGGCGTAAGCGCGCAGGCCTTGGGGCGCTAGGCCGCTTTTCGTTGCTATTTAAGCCCCAGTTTTTTGGCCAGTTTGTGCAGATTGCTGGAGTCCAGCTGTAGCGAACGGGCGGCTTGAGCCCAGTTGTAATTGGTGCTTGTCAGCGCATGCTGTACGGCCTGGCGCTGGCAGTCCTCGAGTGCGGTACGCATGGGCACGATTTTTTGCTCATGACTATAAGGGCTTGCCGGGTTGGCAATTAATGATGTGCCCGGCCCATAGAAAGGTTCGTTGGCGTACAGGTCATCGTCGGCCTCTTGGGTAAGGGCATCGGCGTTTGATGGGCTGGTGCCGTCTATCCGCGACACGTGGATATCCTGAAATTTTTCTCCTGCAGGCTCTACGATGTCCAGGTCCAGCAATTCTGGCCCCAAGGTCAGTATCTGGTCGCGCGATGCGCCCCGGCTAAGCATTTTCAAGGCGGCTCGGCTGATTACGTGTTCCAGTTCGCGTACGTTTCCTGGCCAGCCATAGCTTAGCAAGGCCCGCTCGGCGGCATATGACAGACGTACTCCGCGCAGGCCCAGGCGTGTTCGGTTGAACTCAAGAAAATGCCCCGCCAGTAGCAGGATATCGTGGTCCCGTTCGCGCAAAGGGGGAATGTGGACGGGATAGACGGATAGCCGATGGTACAGGTCGGCCCGGAAGTCGCCTGA
>DATJCP010000449.1:0-5132 GCA_035514715.1 Candidimonas sp. | reverse complement strand
AACGTAAGCGCATAGCGTTTTTTTTTTGGATCTATCCAGATTAATGGTCTGACTGTAGATGCCGCCCTTTTTCTGGAAATTTACCATGATTTACAATTTATTATGCTAAGTATTGCTATTGTAATTTCATGTATCCAAGATGATTTTACTTGCGGCTGCAAACTGAATTTTAAAGGGCCTGGCGCTTTTCATTCGGTCGATAACGATGGGATATAGTTGGCTTTTCTTATTACTCACTCCAAGGCAGGCTTTTATGAAAACCTTGATCATCAAACGCACAACAGGCATGTCGTGGCATTTGAAGCCTGCCGGTTTGCTGGGGGCGGCGTTATGTGCTGCCGCACTGTCTCATGCCGCTTTTGCCAAGGCGCCTGCAAAACAGACGGAGCAGGTTCCAGGCTATTACCGCATGGCGCTCGGCGATATTGAAGTCACGGCGCTCTACGACGGTAATGTGCCTATCGGCACGGCGTTGTTGAAAGGCGCAACAGACAAAGATATTCAGAGCCTGCTTGCGAAGATGTTCGTTCCTGTGTCAAAGGATGGCGTGCAGACAGCCGTTAATGGGTTCTTGTTGAATACAGGGAGTAACCTGGTCTTGGTGGATGCCGGGGCCGCCGCCTGTTTTGGGCCTGCCCTGGGGGCTATTAAAAACAATGTCCAGGCCGCTGGGTACGAGGTGGCGCAAGTCGACACTATTTTGCTGACGCATTTGCATGGAGATCATGCTTGCGGCATTACAGCGGCTGATGGCTCGGCGCTATTTCCGAATGCCACGGTGTATGTCGCGAAGGACGAGGCCGAGTACTGGCTAAATAAAGAGACGGGCGCCAAGGCGCCGAAAGCGGCTCAGCCCTTCTTCAAAATGGCGCAGGATGCCGTTGCGCCCTATGCCACGGCGGGCAAACTTAAGGAATTCAATGCCGGCGATACGCTCCTGCCGGGCATAACATCGGTGCCGCTAACAGGACATACGCCTGGTCATGGCGGCTACCTGCTCTCGTCTCAAGGGCAGCAGTTACTGGTTTGGGGCGATGTCGTACACAGCCATGCCGTACAGTTTGCTCGCCCGGAAGTGTCTATTGAATTCGATACGGATCAGAAGCAGGCCATCGTCAGCCGTAAAAAGATCCTTGCCGAGGCTGCTGCAAAAAAAATGTGGATTGCAGGGGCGCACTTGCCCTTTCCCGGCATTGGCCATGTCCGGGTCAGCAATAAGGCCTATTCGTGGGTGCCGGTGGAGTATTCCCCTTTGTCTGTGCAATAACGGCTTGTTGACGTAAACAGTCGGATTACTGCCGCAGACCCGTAATTTGACATGATTTCATTTGTCGTTCCGACGCTTTCGAGTTATTCTTTACGACTGCTGTCATTACACAGAGTGGGAGAGTGTCGGTTTTTCCGGCCACCGAAGGCGCAATTCGCCCAGAATCGCTCAGGTATCCTGTACCGCTCTTGTATTGCCTGGTTCTTGTAAACACGCAAGGCAGCACTCTGGAGAGACTCGCGCCGCCCACAGGGCGACGCCGCGGGCGCCGAAGGTGAACACCCGCTATCCGGGCTAACTCTCAGGCAAAAGGACAGAAGGGCGGTGACGGCCAGCATATCGTTGGCCTACGTCGTTCATTTTCTGTTTCCAGGAGCCTCCATGTCATCCACCTTAAAGCACACCCCCCTGCACGCCGTCCACACTGAATCCGGCGCCAAAATGGTCGATTTTGGCGGATGGGACATGCCTGTTGCCTACGGCTCGCAGCTTGAAGAGCACCATGCAGTGCGCCAGGACGCCGGCATGTTCGACGTATCGCATATGTTGAATGTTGACGTAGACGGCGCAGGCGCAAAAGCCTTTTTGCAACACTTGCTGGCTAATGATGTCAGCAAGCTTACCGTGCCTGGCAAAGCCTTGTATTCGTGCATGCTCAATCCGCAAGGCGGCGTTATCGACGATCTTATCGTCTATTTTTTCAGCGCCGACCAATGGCGTGTCGTGGTAAACGCAGGCACTGCCGATAAAGATATTGCCTGGATGCAGCAGCAGGCCACAGCAGGTGGTTTCGATGTCGTCATTACGCCGCGCCGCGACTTGGCCATGGTGGCTGTGCAGGGCCCGAATGCGCGAGCCAAGGTGTGGGCGGCACGCCCCGCCTGGGAGCCGGCTACTGCGGCAATCGCGCCCTTTACCAGCGTTTTCGTTGCTGCCGATGTCATGGTGGCCCGTACAGGCTATACCGGAGAAGACGGTTTTGAAATCGTACTGCCTGCTGACCAGGTTGTGGCCTTCTGGCGCGACCTGGAACAGAACGGTGTGCGCCCATGCGGTCTTGGCGCGCGCGATACCTTGCGTCTTGAGGCGGGCATGAATTTGTACGGGCAGGAAATGGATGAGCAGGTCAATCCCCTGATCTCCGCCCTGGCCTGGACTGTGTCGCTCAAAGACCCGCAGCGTGGTTTTATCGGCCGCGAAGCGCTGGAAGCCGCTACAGTCGATCGCATGCTGGTCGGCGTCAAGCTGCTGGAACGCGGCGTTATGCGTGGCCATATGAAGGTACGCACCCAGCAAGGCGATGGCGAACTCACCAGTGGCTCCATGTCGCCAACCATGGGTGTTTCCATAGGCATGGCCCGTGTTCCTTTGGGCGCGCAGGCTGGTGATCTGATTCAGGTTGAAATACGCGGCAAGTGGGCGCCCGCCGAAGTGGTGAAAATGCCATTTGTACGCAACGGCAAAATTGTTGCCTAATACAGCTTCCAAACAACGAACATTCTTTTATATACGGGATTAATCATGAGCATTCCAACCGATCGCAAATATACGTCTTCACACGAGTGGGTAAAGGTCGAAGGCGACGTCCTGGTCGTAGGCATTACCGATAGCGCACAAGATCAATTGGGCGATCTGGTGTTTGTTGGCGACGTCAACCCTGGCGCGGTTCTTGCCAAGGGCGAAACCGCCGGTGTGGTGGAATCGGTCAAGGCCGCCTCCGACATTTACGCACCAGTAGACGGCGAAATCGTTGCTTTTAACGAAGCGCTTAACGACCAGCCCAACCTGATCAACGATGCGGCGTTCGACGCCTGGATCTTCAAGATCAAGCCCAAGAATATCGCCGATATCGACGGCCTGCTGGATGCCGCTGGCTACAACGCCATCGTCAATGCCGGCTGATTTTATTTAATTATTTGCTGCGAACTTGCTCTGTTTAGGTTGATTATGTTGCGTGAACTAGACCCTCATTCCGATTTTATTCCTCGCCATATCGGGCCGGCTCCGGCCGATCAGGCAAAAATGTTGTCGGTTATTGGGGTAGCCGACCTGCACTCTCTCATACAGGAAGTGGTGCCGCCCAGCATCCTGAAGCGCGGGGCGCTGAATTTGCCTGCTTCACGTAGCGAGGCCGATGCATTGGCCGAGCTCAAGGAGATTGCTGGTCGCAATCAAGTGTTCCGCAACTATATCGGCCAGGGCTATTACGGCACGCATGTGCCTAATGTCATTTTGCGCAATATTCTCGAAAATCCGGCCTGGTATACGGCTTACACGCCTTACCAGCCGGAAATCTCGCAGGGCCGCCTTGAAGCCTTGCTGAATTACCAGACCATGGTGGCAGACCTTACCGGTCTTGATATTGCCAACGCATCCTTGCTGGATGAGGGCACTGCCGCCGCTGAAGCGATGACTCTGGCGCGGCGCGGTTCGCGCTCCAAGAGCAAGGTGTTCTTCGCGTCCATCCATTGCCATCCTCAAACGATAGAAATCCTGCGTACGCGTGCCAGCGGCCTGGATATCGATGTCGTTGTGGGTGACGAAGCGCAAGGCTTGCCTGAGTGCTTTGGTGTTTTGCTGCAATATCCGCACAGCTTGGGCGGCGTTGTCGACTATCGCGCGCTTGCCGAAGCGGCGCACGCCCAAGGTGCCGTTGTGGCCGCCGCCACTGATCTGCTCGCGCTGGCTTTGCTGGCGCCTCCGGGTGAATGGGGCGCCGATATCGCTATCGGTTCGGCCCAGCGTTTTGGCGTGCCATTGGGCTTTGGCGGCCCGCACGCTGGTTTCATGGCCTGCAAGGACGCCTTCAAGCGCAACATGCCAGGCCGCCTGGTGGGCGTCTCGAAAGACAGCCAGGGCGCGCCTGCGCTGCGCTTGGCTTTGCAAACCCGCGAGCAACACATACGCCGTGAAAAGGCCACTTCCAATATTTGTACAGCCCAGGTATTGCTGGCCGTCATGGCCGGTATGTACGCGGTATGGCACGGCCCGGCCGGCCTCAAGCGTATTGCCGAACGTGTGGCTTACCTGACCGCTTTCTTGCGCCAGTCCTTGGGCGAGCTGGGGGTTACTGTCGTCAATCAGCACTTTTTTGACACGCTTTTGCTGGATACAGGTAAGCAGACCCAAGCTATCGTCAAGGCAGCCCAGGCCGCATCCATTAACCTGCGCCAGGTTGGCGCCACGCAATTGGCCGTGTCGTTGGACGAAACGGTTACCGTGGCTGATTTGAATGCCTTGTTGCAGGTGTTTGCACAGGCTTTAGGGAAATCGTGGGATGCCTCGGCACAGCGCACTTTGCCTGCCGAACACGGTATTCCCGCCGCCGTATTGCGCGAATCCGCTATCTTGGCGCACCCTGTTTTCTCGCGCATTCAGTCTGAAACGGATATGCTGCGTTACCTGCGCGGCCTGGCCGACAAGGACCTTGCGCTGGATCGCACCATGATTCCGCTGGGTTCATGCACCATGAAGCTGAACGCTACCGCGGAAATGATTCCTGTCACTTGGCCTGAATTCGGCAATATGCACCCGTTTGCGCCGGTATCGCAAAGCCAGGGCTACAAAGAACTTATCGATCGCCTGTCGGCCGCGCTTTGCGAGATTACCGGTTACGACTCGATCAGCCTGCAACCCAATTCGGGCGCCCAGGGGGAATATGCCGGTTTGCTGGCCATACGCGGCTACCACCAGGCCAACGGCCAGCATCAACGCAATGTCTGCCTGATTCCTGCCTCGGCCCACGGCACCAACCCCGCCTCGGCTCAATTGGCCGGCATGGACGTCGTTGTTGTCGCTTCCGATGAAAACGGCAACGTCGACGTTGCCGACCTGAAAGCCAAGATAGCGCAGGTAGGCGACCGCT
>DATJCP010000448.1:0-7146 GCA_035514715.1 Candidimonas sp. | reverse complement strand
GCCGCGGCCTGCATGCTATCGAAAAAATTCTGTAAAGCTGGTGTTATGCCTACGGTGCGGTCAGCAAACAGATTATTGATCTGGCTGATTTCATTGCCGTAGGAAACCAGGGCTGCACCTGTGGTTTGCGCGCCAACCAATTGACGATATAAAAAGCTGTCGTAAGAGCGCTGAACGGTAACTGCCTGAACCCCACGCCCGATATAACCCGCATGCGTACCAGTGGCGCCTGCCGTTTGCGACAGCACCGTTTGGCGGTTATACCCTACGGTATCGGCATTATTCAGGTTATGGCCAGCCGTTTGCAGACGATTTTGTGCTGCATTAATACCAGAGAGGCCAAGATGAGCTAAGTTCATGAAGAGTTCCGCTTTTAATCAGGCGGATACCAACATCCGCCCATATATCAATACTATGTACAGCGTTAACGGCAGCAAAGCCAAAAGGTTTAGCCCTTCAGGCCTTAAATTCTGTGCTTGGAGCCGGTATCGAAGTAGCCCATGATGGAGATCAGTTTTTTCGCGTAAGCGGGGTCGGTAGCGTAGCCCGCCTCCTGGATACGGTGCGCAGCCGCTTCCGCGGATGGCGCCTTGACCACTTCGCTATAACGCTTGTTTTGGCCGATCAGGCGGGCGTAGTCAGCAAAGGATTCGGCATATGAATCATAGGCGCGGAAGGGCTGCTTCACCTTGCGCTCTACCCCGCCTTCGAACTCAGTCGTCATCACATTGACCACCTTGCCCTTCCAGTTGGGGCTAGCCTTGATACCGAACAGATTATGGCTGGTCGTACCGTCTTCCCGCATGATTTCGCGTTGGCCCCAGCCCGACTCCAAAGCCGCCTGGCTAAGTATCAACTTGGCTGGCACGCCGCTTTCGTTGGCAGCCAGCTTGGCCGCATTCGACATTTTCGATACGAAGTTCTGTATATGTTCAGGAGCACCCTTGATCGCGGAATATATCTTCTCAGTCAGCGGGTTCTTGGCCAGCATGTCGATCAAGCCCGAAATCGACGACGCATCGTTACGGCGATCTTCACCGATACGGGATCGCAAGCCTGGCAGACGCGATGCAGCCAATTCAGGCAGATCGGGCTTAGCACCCAAAGCGGGTTTCGCCTGGCCACCTTGAATCTGTGCCAGCAGCGCCTGAGCCAAGCCTATGCCTGGATCGGCCAACTGCAACGCCATCTGTTCATCGCTCATGCTTTGAGCAAGACGTGTTTGTTGGCTATCGAACACCGTAGGCGTCGTTGACGCCTGACGGGCCTGCTTCAACATTTGTTGAATGAACAACGCCTCAAACTGCTGAGCAACTTTCTTCTGCTGCTCCTGGGGCGCATCAGCCCCTGCGCTCACGCCCCGTTTCAGACTATTCAGAGCGCTGAAGTCCAGTGAAGACATAGGCGTATCCATGGGACGCGGAGTATATTGCACGAACGACATAATCAACCCTAGATAATTTCCAAGTCGGCACGCAAGGCGCCGGCGCTTTTCAGGTTTTGCAAAATGGACAGCAAGTCTTGTGGCGTTGCACCCAAGGCGTTCAATGCCTTGACCACATCGGCCAGGTTGGCACTGGTGCGCACGCGCTGCAAACTACCCGCGTCCGACTTCATTTCTATTTGCGTATTCTGAGTCACCACCGTCTGGCCGCCACCAAAGGGTGTATCAGGTTGATTGACCTGGTTTTCCTTGTTGATGACCACTGAAAGATTGCCATAAGCAATGGCCGCCTCATCGATGGTAACCGTGCGGTTCATGACCACAGAGCCGGTACGGGCATTGATTACCACCTTGGCGCGAGCCGGCGGCACACTAACCTGAAGATTCTCAACCTGGGACAAAAACGCGGCCTGGGCTTGTGGATCCAGCGGACCGCGCAATTGCACCACTCGGCCGTCCAGGGCCGAAGCCGTCCTTGCACCGAAGCGCTTATTCAAGGCCGCCACCATGCTTTGGGCCGCCCCGAAATCAGTGGTTTTCAATTCCAGATTGATAATGCCGTCGCGTACAAACGTGGTCGGAACACTACGCTCGATGATGGCGCCATTGGAAATGATGCCGCCATTAAGCTGGTTCACCTGCACGCTGGAACCGCCAGAGGAAGCGCCTGCCCCGCCTACCAGCAAATTACCCTGAGCCATAGCGTAAACCTGGCCATTGGCGCCCTTCAAGGGCGTCATCAACAATGTGCCGCCGCGCAAGCTTTTGGCATTCCCCATGGATGACACAACGACATCCACCGTTTGACCAGGCTGGGCGAAAGCTGGCAAGTTCGCGGTCACAATTGCGGCCGCCACGTTCTTGACCTGCATATTGGTGCCCTGGGGCACCGTCACCCCCAACTGGGACAGCATATTGGTCAGGCTTTGCTGTGTAAAAGGAGTTTGGCGAACTTGGTCGCCGCTGCCGTCCAGCCCCACGACCAGGCCGTAGCCTATCAGCTGATTGGCACGTACGCCCTGTATGGATGCCAGGTCCTTGATTCTTTCGGCCTGCGCAGTATTGACGGCCAACACACATAGCGCGCCCAACAACAGTCGCCGGCTTTGCCCGCCAAGTACACTGAAAAAAGAGGAAATCAAAACCGGTACCCTGTTAGAACGGAGAAACATTCAAGAAGAAACGCTGCAGCCAACCCATGGTCTGCACTTCATCCATGGTGCCCTTGCTGCGGAATTCAATACGGGCATCAGCTACTTGAGTCGATGAAACGGTATTTGAACCGGTTACCGAACGCGGGTCGACCACACCCGAAAACCGGATATGCTCGCTGCCGCGATTAATAGCGATTTGCTTGTCGCCGGCAATCTGCAAATTGCCATTAGCCAGCACCCCGACAACCGTCGTCGTCAACGTGCCAGAAAAAGTATTGTCGGCGCGTGTCGAACCCTTGCCCTGGGCAGCATTCTTGCCGGCAACTTCAAAGTTCTGCTTAGTGCCCAGATCGGTGGGCAAGAAAGCCGGTGCCGCTACCATCTCAAGCCCTGCACTGCCAGAGCGATCGGTTGTGGTTTGAACGTTCTTGGCCGCATTGGTCTTTTCTTGTATGACGACGGTAACGATGTCGCCCACATTGCGCGGCCGCCTGTCCTCAAACAACGGATAGCTGCCATAGGCTGTTGGCTGATATATAGAGCCATTAGCCTGGGCCACCGGCATGGGTGGCGGCGGTGGCGCCGCAGTCAAAGGCCCTGTAACGATAGGTTCGGGCGGCACCAGTGCGCAACCCGACAGCACGGCCACAACCATGCAAAACAAGAAGAGACTAAAGCGTTTAAACATGATCAAAGTTGAGTCAAGCGAGCCAGCATTTGGTCGGAAGTCTGGATCGCCTTGCTGTTCATTTCGTAGGCGCGTTGCGTGGTGATCATGTTCACCAGCTCTTCCGCCACATTGACGTTAGAGGTTTCGTTGTACTGCTGCAAAACCAGACCAGCGCCATCCAGGCCAGGCTGGGCAAAGTTGGCCGGGCCCGATGCGTCGGTTTCAACGTACAGGTTTTCGCCTACGCTTTGCAAACCGGTAGTATTAATAAACGTGCTAAGTTGCAATTGGCCAATCTCTACGTTTGTACCAACAGCGCCAGGCTGCGTTACCGAAACCGTACCATCACGTGCAATGGTAATAGTCTGCGCGTTGTCCGGAATATTGATGGGCGGCTGTATTGGGTAACCACCGGCAGTAACCAGCTGACCATTCTGGTCCACCTGCAAGCTGCCATCGCGGGTATAGGCAAACGAACCGTCAGGCATTTCAACCTGCAAAAAGCCCTTGCCCTGGATAGCGATATCCAGATCGCTGCCGGTGTTCTTCAGGTCGCCTTGGGTATGAATACGCTCGGTCGCCACAGTACGCACACCCGTACCGATTTGCAGACCGGAAGGCAATTGATTGGCGGCACCCACTTGCGCACCGGGCTGACGTATCGTTTGATACATCAATTCCTCGAACACAGCGCGACTGCGCTTGAAGCCTGTCGTATTGACGTTGGCCAAGTTATTGGAAATGACATCCATATTGGTCTGTTGCGATTCCAGACCAGTCTTGGCAATCCATAGAGAACGAATCATTTTATTTCCTTGACGTGCAGGCAAAGCCTGCACTGAATATAGGCATTAGCCGTTGGACGACAGTATGGAATTGGCGCGCTCTGCATTGCTGCTGGCGTCTTGGATAACCTTCATTTGCATCTCGAAACGACGCGCATTGGCTATCATGCCCACCATGGCTTCAGCAGGGTTCACGTTACTTTTTTCGATGAAGCCCGAAATCATGCGCACTTGTGGATCAGCCTGTGCAGCCTGACCTCCGGCCGTACGAAACAAACCATCGTCGCCACGCACCATGCTGCCAACTGGCGGATTGACCAGCTTGAGCTGGCCTATCATCTGGATATCGTTCGGGTTGTCGCCAGCGCCCAGGGCGGTAATCTGCCCATCGCTGGAGAACGTCACGCTACCGCGATCGGGTATTTCCACCGGTGCGCCATCGGCCGACAGCACCGGCAAACCTTGCTGCGTTACCAGCAGGTTTTCCTGGTTCACGGCCAGCTCGCCAGCGCGCGTATAGGCCTCGCCCTGCGGGGTCTGCACGCTGAACCAGCCGTCACCCGTAATGGCGACATCAAGCGCATGGCCGGTTTCGGCCATGACGCCTTGCTGAAGATTGCTGGCCGACGTTGCCGTCGCCGTGGAAACCCGAGTTGGCAAGCCTGGCTGGCCAACCACGGGCACCGAACGGTAGATCGCCATTTGCTCGCGAAAACCGGTAGTGCTGACGTTGGCCATGTTGTTGCTGATGACGGCCTGCTGTTCCAGCACCCGCGCGGCGCCACCGGCGGCAGTGTAAATAATGCGGTCCATTTATGCGTCCGGCCTAGCGCATGTTGATCAGCGTCTGCAAGACCTGATCCTGGGTTTTGATGGTTTGCGCATTGGCCTGATAAGTACGCTGAGCAATAATCATATTGACCAGTTCCTGGCTCATGTCCACGTTGGACTCTTCAACGGCTTGACCCTTGATGGTAGCCAGGCCATTGGAGCCGGGTGTGCCCAGCACGGGCTGACCCGACGCCGAGGTTTCCGCCCAGGCGTTGCCGCCCTTGGGCTGCAAACCTTGTAAGTTGTTGAAATCGGCCAATACCATCGTACCTACGGATTTTGTTTCGCCGTTGGTATAGTTGGCAACGATGGAACCGTCAGAGGCAATCGACATGCTGGCGTATTCACCAGTGGCCGAACCATCCTGAGTGAAGCTCTTGGAAAAATCGCCGCCAAACTGGGTGGAATCGTTGTAGTTGATGTTGATGCTCAAGGGAGCCGCTGGCGATCCCGCACCGCCGACACCTGTCACACCAACAGCAACCTGCCCCACAGGACTTTTGAGCACGCCGTTATCGTCAAAATACATAAATTCCGAGCCGGTCGCCGGAGTGGTTACGGGTACGCCATCCATTTGGTAAAAGACTTCCCACTTGCTCTGCCCTGCGTTGGGGCCGGCAGCATCCGGCTCGCGCTTCGCAAAGTACTGTGACAACTGGTGCGGATTGCCCAACGAGTCATACACCGTTATCGGCAGCATGTGCGTGAAGCTGTCGGGGTTTGTAACGTCAAATGGGGCAGCAGGAACGGCAGCAGCGTAAGCAATATTGCCAGCGCCAGAAGGAATGGCAGTTATGGCCGCCGGAGGATTTCCGCCTGTAAAGGTTACGCTTACTGCCGGATCTCCTGTCGTATAAGCTGTACCATCTACAGGGGGAGTACCTACCCATGCTGGGTTGGCCCAAGTGCCTGTGTACTGATGCTTCGTAATCACGGGCGGAACCGCACCATCGCTCAAAGTAATTTCACCAATTACTTCTACCGCTGCATTACCAGCCAACTTCGCATTCGCATCCAAGTTCAGCTTATTAGTAATAGAACTAGTCGCCACCGGCGCAATATTGCCTACTGGCACAGTAATCGGTTGAGGCGTAGTGCTACCGCCGATATAACCAGTTAAACGCTGGCCCTGGGCGTTGACAATATTATTATTCTTATCAGCAAAGAACTGACCATTACGCGTATACAGGACATTATCGCTGCTATCAATCACCCGGAACAAGCCTTTGGCCCCATCGATCGCCATGTCGAACTGATTCCCCGTGCCCGCAATGGTACCAACAGTAAAACGCTGATTGATGCCCGCCACCTGCACGCCCAAACCGACGCGCGAATTGGCGTATACGTCGGCAAATGTGGCTGTGCCAGTCTTGAAGCCCACTGTGCCTGAGTTGGCAATGTTGTTGCCGATGACGTCCAGTGTCGACGATGCGGCATTCAACCCGCTTAAACCTTGTCCGAAACCCATGATATACCTCGTTTACTTTTAACTGTGTGTGAGTAATGCGGCGCGTTCATCGCTACCGCGCGTGCTACCGCAACTACATAATCTTTCTAAGA
Organism: Candidimonas sp.; assembly: GCA_035514715.1. Lineage (GTDB taxonomy): Bacteria > Pseudomonadota > Gammaproteobacteria > Burkholderiales > Burkholderiaceae_B > Pollutimonas. The sequence goes on along the minus strand of DATJCP010000448.1, from coordinate 702 downwards.
TCCAGCAAGGAGTACTTGCCGGCCAGCCCCAGATCCAGCATCAACCCATTAGCCGTGTAGGCCACGCTGCCGACCTTGCCATGAGTAAGTGCGTCGGCCGATACCGGAGCGCCATTACCGTCGGAGGCCGCCACCGAAATGGTGTACGCGCCAGCATCGACATCGGCGCCCAAGTCATCCTTGCCGTCCCATTCAACAGAGACAACACCCACGTCTTGTTTGCCCAGTTCGATCTTGCGCACGACCTTGCCGGTAGAGTCAGTGATGCTGACTGTGACGTTAGCCGCATCGGATATGACATCCACGCCAAACGGCGTAGCGTGCACGCCTTCATCTGTTTTACCAACCGAAATCTTGGTGCCCGGCACCAGCACTTCTTTACCGATCAATGCGGCAGCCTGCATGGACTGCGACACATCCATCTGACCAGTCAGGGCCAGCAAGGTATTGTTCAGTTGTGTAATACCCTGAACCGTCGACATCTGGGCAATTTGCGAAGTGACTTGCGCGTTGTCCATAGGATTCAGAGGATCCTGGTTTTGCAACTGAGTGACCAGCAAGGTCAAAAACCTGTCCTGGGTTTCACCCATCAGGTCTTTGTCTTTGCCTTTGGCTACACCCAGAGGGTTAACGTTGGGGTTGTTCGTTGTGTTATTGACTGTAGTCACGTGTGAATTCCGTAAAGTATTTGTGGCGAGTCAG
>DATJCP010000447.1:0-1740 GCA_035514715.1 Candidimonas sp. | reverse complement strand
GAGAACCGCGCTTTTGATCCGCCCGTTATTGAGCAGTCGCAGGGCTTGGCGCTTAATGTGGCGGCGATGGACCTGGCGACTCGCGCATTCAATCTGAAAGGCGCCACACTGGGCAACATGTCGCCGGGCGAAAAACTGTTCTATGGCCGTTGTACGCTATGCCACGTTGCACGTGAGCCCGGCGACTATACAATGAGTCAATGGATGGGCATTACGCAAAGCATGTTCCCGCGTGCTGGCCTGGATGACGCCGAAAAGAAACTGGTGTTGGAGTTCCTTGCCAAAAATGCGAAGGATGCCGTGACCAACTAAGAGCGGCTTCGCGCCAATCTTGATTGCCACGCAGCCCGGCCTTAAGGCCGGGCTTTTCTTTATCAAGCCGTTTCGTGAAAAGAGGGGTGAGCTATTCCTACGGCCTACTGGGTAATCTTGCTGTGCATGGCGGCTGTCATCCCTTTCTGGGTTTACTTTGTCTGCCGCTTGGTCAGCCGTTTCAGAGGGCTGGAAGAAAAGGTGCGGGTGCCGCTGGAGCGCGAAGTGGCTCGGCATTCCCAGGCGCTGCAAGAAATCACCGAGGCCAACAAGGCCAAGAATATTTTTCTGGCGTCGCTTAGCCACGAACTGCGTACCCCATTGACCGGAATCAGCGGCGCTGTGCAGTTGCTGCAGGATACTGGGCTGGATGCAAGGCAGCGCGAATACGCGCGCATGATTGCCTATGCCAATACGACTCTGCTGGAAATACTGGACGATATGCTGACTTTCTCGCGGATTGAAGCGGGCAAGATCGAGACGCAAGTGCTGCCCTTCAGTTTGCGCGCCATTATCGACGACATGTTGTCGCTGCAAACCATACAGGCGCAGGCTCGGGGCGTGGCGCTGATCCGCGATATTGATCTGGATGTGCCGGATATCATTATCGGTGACCACCGCAAGTTGAACCAGGTGTTGCTGAATATCATCGGCAATGCCATCAAGTTTACCGATGAGGGGTCAGTCACCATTTCTGTCGGCTGTTGTCGTTTGTCCAACGGAAAAATGCGATTGGATTTTTCGGTTACCGATACCGGCATAGGCGTGCCCGCTGACCAGTGCAGCGAAGTCTTCAAGCCTTTTGTTCAGGCTGATGACGTGGCCAGGGGGCGTCGTGGCGGCACCGGGCTGGGGCTGGCTATTTGCCAGCGATTGGTCCAGGCCATGGGCGGATCCATATCGTTGGTCAGCGCAATGGGTGAGGGTACTTGCGTCAGCTTCTGCCTGGACGTAGAGACCGCACAAAACCTGCCGGTGGTGCTGGGCAAAGACGCCGGCGCAGGGCAGGAACGCTTACGTCCCTTGACCGTGCTAGTGGTTGAGGACGACGAGATCCATCAACTGGTATGTACGCGCTATCTGGCCTTGAACGGCCACCATCCCCTGGTGGCGGGCGATGGCCGACAGGTGCTGCACATTATGCAGGGACGCGCTCGCACCATCGATGCGATTCTCATGGATTTGAATCTTCCCGGTATTTCCGGCATAGATCTGGCCCGGCAGATTTGGGAGCTGGATGGGGGGCGTTGGAAAAATGTGCCTGTCATCATCATGACGGCGGATGTTTCTCAAGATGCCATGGAACGCGCCCTGGTGGCGGGTGTATCGGCTTTCCTGAGCAAGCCCTTTACCTCTGCTGAATTGAATGGCGCGCTGCATTTGGCTACGGCAGGCCATATCGGTGTCGATATCGTGCCTGAGCCTGTG
>DATJCP010000446.1:0-3875 GCA_035514715.1 Candidimonas sp. | reverse complement strand
TTGCTGACTGGCGAGCATTGCTGAGCGGGGCAACCGTCACCATCGAGGTGACGGTTTGTGCGCTGGTGCTGTCGTGCATACTGGGGCTTTTGATAGGCATAGGCCGCTTGAACTCTCAGCGCAAAGCCTTATATGGTTTTTGCACGATCTATCTGTCGTGCTTTCGCGGTACGCCATTGCTGGTGCAGCTGTTTATCTGGTTTTTTGGCTTGCCGCGTTTTGGCATACTGCTACCCGCTTTTGCCTGTGGGGTGCTTGGCCTGGGCATGTACTCGGCATCTTACGTGTCGGAAATCGTGCGTGGCGCCATTCAGTCGGTGGATCGCGGCCAAATGGAGGCCGCGCGTTCACTAGGCATGTCGTCGTCGCAGGCGATGTTTAAAATTATTCTGCCCCAGGCTTTCGTGCGAATGATTCCCCCTTTGGGCAATGAATTCATCTCGCTGATCAAGAACTCGGCCCTGGTGTCATTGCTGACTATTCATGATTTGATGCATGAAGGCCAGAAGATCATCAGTGTCTCTTACCGTTCCCTGGAAATCTACGTGGTGATTGCCGTGATTTATTGGCTGATGACTACCTTTACTACGGTTATCCTGCGCCGCATCGAGCTGCGCTTGAAAGCCGGAGGCATGGTGCAATGAATAATCCCGCCATGATCAAGATTACTCAGTTGCATAAGTCGTTTGGCAGCAATCTGGTGTTAAAGGGCGTGGATCTGGAAGTGGATCTGTCGCAGGTGGTGGTGGTCATCGGGCCCAGCGGTTCGGGGAAAAGCACCTTGCTGCGTTGCTGCAACGGCCTGGAACTGGCACAGCAAGGCACTATCGATATCTGCGGTCAGCGCCTGATCGAGGATGGCGCCATTTTGCCCGACAAGGCGCTTAATAAGCTGCGCACCCAGGTGGGCATGGTTTTCCAATCGTTCAACCTCTTTCCTCATTTGACTGTCCTAGAGAATGTGGCCGTTGGCCCCAAGACGCTGCGCGGCATGACCGCCGCCCAAGCCGAGGCTCTGTCCATGGGCCTGCTGGTCAAAGTCGGGCTGGCCGAGAAAGCCCAGGCTATGCCGGCCAGTTTGTCTGGAGGGCAGAAGCAGCGCGTGGCCATTGCGCAGGCGCTGGCCATGGAACCCAAGGTCATGCTGTTTGACGAGCCCACGTCGGCGCTTGATCCAGAACTAGTGGGCGAGGTGTTAAGCGTGATGAAGCTGTTGGCCAAGGAGGGCATGACCATGATGGTGGTTACCCACGAAATGGGCTTTGCCAGGGAAATGGCCGATATGGTGGTGGTCATGGATGGCGGGCGCATTATCGAGGCCGATGTGCCCGATGTCATATTCAAGCGTCCCAAGGAAGAGCGCACGCGTGCATTCCTGCAGGCCGTCCTGAAAGGCGAACCCGCGGCGCCTTAATGCTGTTAGCATAACGCAGCAAAAATCCATTCAGGCAAGCGAAGGGCGCATTATGATGAGCATCAACAGGGCATGGGTCCAGCAGGCAGTACGCAAGATCGAGGCTGATTTCAACCGTTCAGCCGATACCCATCTTATTCCTTTATCGTTGCCGGCATATCCCGGCGTTCATCTGTATTTAAAAGATGAATCCAGCCATCCTACCGGCAGCCTGAAACACAGGCTGGCCCGCTCGCTGTTCTTGTATGCCTTGTGCAATGGCTGGTTAAAAGAGCACAGCACAGTTATCGAGGCTTCATCAGGTTCTACCGCGGTTTCCGAAGCGTATTTCGCTCGGCTTATCGGCCTGCCTTTCGTCGCGGTCATACCCAAAAGCACGTCGCAAGAAAAAATCGCCGCTATCGAATTCTATGGTGGACGATGCCATTTGGTGAATTCCGGCCGCGAGATTTACGGTGAGTCAGAACGTTTGGCCCGTGAGTTGGGCGGTCATTATATGGACCAGTTCACCTATGCTGAGCGCGCCACCGATTGGCGCAGCAACAACAATATTGCCGAGTCCATTTTCAGCCAGATGCGCCAGGAGCCGCACCCGCTGCCGAGGTGGGTGGTAGGCAGTTGCGGTACCGGCGGCACAACGGCCACCATAGGCCGGTATATCCGCTATCAAGCTTTTGAAACCCGTGTGTGCGCCGCCGACCCCGAAAACTCGGTGTTCTTCGATGCTTACGCCACAAACGACAATACGTTGGAGCTTGAAGCGGGATCGCTTATCGAAGGCATAGGTCGGCCGCGTGTCGAGCGCTCGTTTACGCCCAATATTATCGACCGCATGGTCAAGGTGCCCGATATTACGTCGCTGGCTGCGTTGCGCTATCTGGAAAAGAGCCTGGGCCGTCGCTGCGGCGGATCCACCGGCACCAACTTCATCGCGGCTTTGCACTTGGCGCGTGAAATGCACGAAGCAGGGCAAGAAGGCTCTATCGTTACAGTGCTATGTGATGGTGGCGAACGCTATCTACAAACTTATTACAACGATGCCTGGCTTGCCGAGCGCAATATCGATATTGCGCCCGCTGTGGCCGCCATTACGGCCTGTGCCACGCATGGGGAGCCCATGCCGTGGGTGCTTGCAGAACACTGCAGGCAGTAAACCGCCTTACGCTTTTTTCAGGAAACAGGCCTTCAACATAAAGCTGGTTCCGTCGATCTTGCAATCGACTTCGTGATCGCCGGAAACCAGACGAATGCTTTTGACCTTGGTGCCCTTTTTCAGTGTAATCGACGAACCCTTTACTTTCAGGTCTTTGATGAGAATAACGGCGTCGCCATCGCTGAGCGGATTATTATTGCTGTCCTTGATAACGGCGCCGTCGCTATCCTCCTCTTGATCGGTCGATGTCATCGGCCATTCGTATGCACAGTCGGGGCACACGTAATTGCCGCCGTCCGGATACGTGTTTTCCAAAGAGCATTGCGGACAAGGGGGTAGAGTTTGCATGGCAGTAATCAAAGTATTTAAAGTGAGATTGATCCTAACATGAATAATGTGACGATTTCAGAGGTAGATGGCGTTCGTTGTCTGCATTTGGGGACTAAATGGGTGCAAGGGGCAATGCGCCTGGCAGACCCGGATGCGATCGAACTGGAGTATGTGCAGCAGATGATGATGTGGGCGCTGTTCAGTCTGCGCCCACAGCGTATTGTCCAGCTTGGTTTGGGGGCGGGCGCTTTGACCAAGTTTTGCTATCGTTATTTTCCCGATGCCCATATAAGGGCAATTGAGCTGAACGCAGAGGTCATTACCGCCTGCGAAGCGCTATTCGGATTGCCAGCCAACAATGACAGGCTGGACGTGGTTGTGATGGATGCCATGGATTTTGTGACTGATCCGTCCCATCGTGCCACTGTCGATGTGTTGCAGGTTGATTTATACGACGAACAGGCGCATGGGCCGGTGTTCCAGTCAGCCGAGTTTTATCAGGCTTGTGCGGATTGCCTAACACCCGGCGGCATGATGACGGTAAACCTGTTTTGCGATTATCCCGGTCATGGAGAGAACCTGGAAGCCATGTCGCATGCATTTGAGGCAGTGGCTTGGTTGCCCGAAGTCCATGATGGCAATGTGGTGGCAATAGCCTTCAAGAAGGCGCCTGCCGTCGATTTTGACCAGCTATATCTGCGCGCTTCCGATATTCAGCAAGGCATGGGCTTGCCGGCGAAACTGTGGGTGGATGGCTTGCAAAGCTGGATGCAGGGCGCCTAAATTTTGGGTGCTACTTGACTTGGAATTGCGGGGACTGCGTTCCCCATGGCATCAGGGGCACCGTCGAAATGCTATTGAATGGCGAGCCTTCGATGACTCTTTCGCTGACAATCAGGTAGACCAGAGAGTTATTTTCCGTATCGACCAGCCTGGATACGTTCAAGCCCTTGAATAAAAAGCTCATGCGCTGGGTGA
>DATJCP010000445.1:0-5474 GCA_035514715.1 Candidimonas sp. | reverse complement strand
AGCTGCGCCCTTCCCCTGATGGGGATGCATGCATCTTGGCTTCAGAAATGTGCTTCGCATCAATGTGACGGCATGCGTAAGCTGTTTTGTCTACCGCGTGTATTTCTAATTATTCAGCTGACCGTAAGCATTGTTACGATTTATTGTGCTTGACGGCTGAACCGAGATTATCAAAACAGATAACCCCACACTCATCCGAAACGGACATTTGCTGTCTCGAATCTGACTATCAAAATGAAATAGAGGGTAAACGTGAAGAGAATAAGCCGCTACTTTTCAGGAGGATTGCCCAAAACACCAACCTCACGGGACTCTTCCACATGAAGCACGCCCTGAATCTGGGCAAGCACCTTGACCCGGGATGCTTCTATCGTTCCTGAAATCACACCCACGGTTGTCATCTGTCGCTGGACATCCATACCTGCCGCCTTGCAGCTTTCCACGATTTCAGAAAAGTGGATCAGGTAAGTTTGCTCGACGATGATGGAAACAAGCAGCCTGGACATAAGTTTGCCTAAAAGATATCAAGGAGCCTGGATCAGACCTGCTCCCACATCGCGGGACGGCAGTTCCAAGCGGCGCGTGCTTTGAAGAATCAGGCTCAGTAAAACACGGCCTCGTGCATCGGGTTCGGCCTGGGCATGCAAGGCGGCGATTCCAGACACAAAGGGGGTCGCCATGCTGGTGCCGCTAATGGTGTTATAGCGCTTGGGCTCGGGCCATGCAGACAACACAGCAACGCCCGGTGCGGCCACATCGACCTGGCCGCCATCCGGAACCAGGCCACCGCTGGAAAACGGCGCTATCTGCAAAGACGAATCCAACGCCCCGACAGCGACAATGGAAGGACAGTTTGCGGGATGAGAAACCGGAGCAATATAACCAGGGCGCCGGCTGTCGTTGCCGGCCGCGGCGATAATGACAGTACCCGCGGCCAACGCCCGCTTGGCGACCTCTTCAAAAACCTGGGAATAAGACTGGCCTTCTTGCAAAGGACTGCCCAGCGACATGGACACGATACGGCATTCGTTTTCAATAGCCCAGTTAATGCCCTCAAGCACCCCGCCATCGGCTCCGCCGCCCTGATTGCCTAATACTTTGCCGATATATAGCTCGGCCTCGCCAGCCACGCCATATCTGGGAAGGACAGTAGGCTTGGCAGGACCGCCGGCTATACCGGCGCAATGCGTACCGTGTCCATTGACATCCTGCACCTCCTCGCCCTCGACAAAGGATTGCGATACGATGCTCCGACCGGCAAAATCGGGATGCGTCAGATCCAGCCCTGTATCCAGCACGGCCAGACGCACACCTTTTCCGGTATAAGAGGACTCGGCTACCTTGGTTGCCTGGATCCCCCAAGTCAATAAGGTTTCGTCCTGTATGGCAACAGCGGGAAGCTCTGCTCCCTTATGTTTCGCTATGGTGTATACCCGTCTTTCCGGTTCGACTGCCAGAATGGCGCTATTGTCACCGGCAGCAGCCGCGCCCAGCAACTGGTGCTTATCGGGTGGGCACTTCACAAGCGCAACACCTATGCGCTCAAAGACAATGGCACAGTGATCTGCCAAGAGGTAGTGCCGGAGATTACCAGCCTGGCTTGCAGCAGAGCTGACTACGCTGACCCCCGCCATTTCAGTCAACGCCTTGATGGCTTCTGCCGGTTTATCTTTACATAACAAAACCAGATAACGGCCTGTAGTAACTTCTTGGTCGCGCTTGAGCTTGGACTTGGGCATTCGCACCTCCTGAACAAATGGCAGGCCAGTCACCGAAGACAAGCCAGCCAACTGTCAGCATGCAAGCGCCCGTGCAGAGCGTCAAGCCGAAATTACAACAATTAGTGTCTTTAGCCGAAGCGTCCCGTGATGTAGTCTTCGGTTTCTTTACGGGCGGGCTTAACGAATACCTGGTCGGTTTCACCGTATTCCATCAGCTCGCCCAGATACATATACGCCGTATAGTCCGAGCATCGCGCCGCTTGCTGCATGTTATGCGTAACGATAACGACGGTGTAGTCGGATTTGATCTCGGCGATAAGCTCTTCGATTTTGGCGGTGGAAATGGGGTCCAGCGCCGAGCAGGGCTCATCCAGCAATAGCACTTCAGGCTTGATCGCCACACCGCGCGCAATGCACAGGCGCTGCTGCTGGCCGCCCGACAAACTGTTGCCGCTTTGATTGAGCTTGTCCTTGACCTCGTTCCATAATGCGGCCTTGGACAAGGCCCATTCAACCCGCTCGTCCATCTCGCCCTTGCTGAGCTTTTCAAACAAACGCACGCCGAAAGCAATATTGTCGTAGATGCTCATGGGAAAAGGCGTAGGCTTTTGGAACACCATGCCGACCTTGGCGCGTATCAATGAAATATCTGTTTTCGAAGACAGCAGATTTTCGCCATCCAGATTGATCTCACCCTCGGCCCGCTGACCGGGATACAGCTCGAACATGCGATTGAAGGTGCGCAACAACGTGGATTTACCGCAACCTGAAGGGCCGATAAATGCCGTCACCTTGTTTTCCTTGATGGACAGGTTCACGTTTTTTATGGCGTGATACTTGCCGTAATAGAAATTCAGGTTCTTGACTTCCAGCTTTGTGCGGTCGGTTTGTGTAGAGATCGGCATAGTAGGTTCCTGGCGGGAAGCAAGGCTTCCCGCCCACGTTTTTTATTTACGGAAGAGGCTGCGCGCGGCAATATTGATGCCCAACACCAGCAAAGTAATCAGCACGGCGCCCGCCCATGCCAAACGATTCCAGTCTTCAAAGGGGCTGGCCGCATACTGGAAAATAACCACAGGAAGGTTGGCGATAGGCGCATTCATGTTCATCGACATGAACTGGTTATTCAGCGCGGTAAACAGCAATGGGGCCGTTTCCCCGGAAATGCGGGCAATGGCAAGAAGAATGCCGGTCATGATGCCCGAGCGGGCGGCGCGATAGCAGATGCTCATGACAATCCGCCATTGCGGGCAGCCCAGGGCGGCAGCTGCTTCACGCAGGCTATTGGGCACCAGCATCAGCATGTTGTCGGTAGAACGCACCACCACGGGAATCACCAGTATCCCCAACGTAAATGCGCCAGCCCAGCCAGAGTAATGCCCAACTTGCGCTACATAGACTGCATAAATGAACAGACCGATGATGATGGACGGCGCAGACAGCAGCACATCGTTCAGGAAGCGTGTGGCCGGGGCCAGCCAACCACGCTTGCCATATTCGGCCAGGTAGGTACCCGCCAGCACGCCAATAGGTGTGCCGATAAGCGTACCGACGGCGGCCATCATGACGCTGCCCAGAATCGCGTTGAGCAAGCCGCCATCGGCGCCGGGCGGCGGTGTGCTTTCAGTGAGCAGGGTGAGCGACAAGGCCGAACCGCCCTTGACGAACAGGGTCAGAATGATCCAGCACAGCCAGAACAGGCCAAACACTACAGTGGCCCCGGACAAGCCCAGCATCATCTTGTTGAAACGCTGCCGCCTTTTATAAACCGGATTGCCTAAATTAACGATGGAATCAGAAGTAAACATAGTCATGGCCCCGAATTAGTGCGACGTTCCTTCGCCTTTGGCCAGGCGAAGAAGCAGGAGTTTCGAGCAGGCCAGCACAACGGTGGTGATCAGGAAAAGAATAAGCCCAAGCTCAAGCAGCGCTGCTTTCTGCATGCCGCCGGCTTCGTTGAACTCGTTGGCCAATGCCGAGGCGATGGAATTGGAAGGCGAAAAAATCGATGACGGCAGGTTAAAGGCATTGCCTATGACAAAGGTGACCGCCATGGTTTCGCCCAAGGCCCGTCCCAACCCCAGCATGATGCCGCCGATCACACCACTTTTTGTGTACGGCAATACCACTTTCCAGACCACCTCCCAGGTGGTGCTGCCCAGCCCGTACGCCGATTCTTTCAGCATCGGGGGCACCAGTTCGAAAACATCGCGCATGACCGCCGTGATGAACGGAATCACCATGATGGAAAGAATCAGCCCGGCAGTGAATACGCCAATGCCGAAGGGCGGCCCGGCAAAAACATCGCCCAGTATCGGCACGCCCTCGAAAAAATTGATGATATGCGGCTGCACATACTCCTGGAACAAGGGTACGAATACAAACAAGCCCCACATCCCATAAATGATCGATGGGATCGCGGCCAGCATTTCGATGGCCGTCCCCAAAGGCCGGCGCAACCAGGTCGGCGACAGTTCAGTCAGGAACATGGCTATGCCAAACGATACCGGGACCGCTATGACAAGAGCAATGACAGAGGTCAGCAGCGTGCCGGCAATAGGCACCATAGCGCCGTATATGTTCTGGACGGGATCCCAGTTATTGGTCCACAAGAAAGCAATGCCATGCTGTGCAATGGATTCCCGGCTGCCATAAATCAGCGACACCATAATGGCGGCCAGCAACATAAAAACAAAAAACGCAAAAGTGCGAGTCAGGTTTTTGAACAGGGCATCCATGAGCGCATTCTGATTTTTTTTCATATCGATTTTTTTGCGTTTCGAGGAAGGGCCATTAATATAAACACACTGACAACAAGATTGATACGGTCCAAAACGAGCCACTCTGATTTATTACGCAGCAAAGACGGCGCTATCTTCACAGCGCCGTCTTTGCCAGGCTTATTGAAAGGTCAAGTCGCCGATTTTACTCATTACTTCCAGACTGCGGAGCCGTCGGCCGCTTTAATGTCTGTCTTCCAGGTCTCTGCAATCTGACTGGTTACGCTGGCAGGCATAGGCACATAATCAAGTTCTTCGGCCAGTTTGCCGCCCTTTTTAAAGGCCCAGTCAAAGAAGGCAAGAGTTTCCTTGGCATTCTGTGGCTTGTCCTGCTTTTTATGTACCAGAATGAAACTGGCTGACGTAACAGGCCAGGACTCAGCACCAGGCTCTTCGGTAAGCACTACACCCATGCCAGGCACACTATTCCAGTCGGCATTGGCGGCGGCAGCGGCAAATGCCGACTGCGTTGGCTGTACAAATTTACCGTCTTTGTTCTTAAGCTGCGTCCAGGCCAGGTTATTTTGCTTGGCATAAGCGTATTCGACATAGCCGATAGAGTTCTTGAGCTGGCGCACATATGCCGCCACGCCTTCGTTACCCTTGCCGCCCTGCCCTGTAGGCCATTTTACAGCCTTGCCTTCCCCAACCTGCTCTTTCCAGGCGGGCGACACTTTCGACAAGTAGTTGGTCCAGCCGAATGTCGTCCCCGAACCGTCTGAACGGTGTACGACAATAATGGATGCGCTGGGCAACTTAACGTCAGGATTCAATGCCTTGATTGCGGCATCGTCCCATTTGGTCACTTTGCCAAGGAAGATATCGGCAATGACGGCGCCCGACAGCTTCAACTCGCCCGGCTTGATGCCTGCTACGTTAATAACGGGCACCGTACCGCCGATAATGGCGGGAAACTGCAGCAAACCGTTCTTTTCCAGTGCATCAGGCTTCATGGGATCATCGGACGCACCGA
>DATJCP010000444.1:0-4731 GCA_035514715.1 Candidimonas sp. | reverse complement strand
TTGGGTTTTTCGTAATCATGGCGATCTTGATCGCCTTTTTTGATGCAACCGTTGCGTATGACCTTATAGGCTGCGTGTCAGTGGGTGATTAATGTTCGATTTTATACGTACGCATCAACGCTTGATGCAACTGGTTCTATTAGTATTGATTTTGCCGTCTTTCGTTCTGATTGGCGTCAGTGGCTATACCAACTACGTTTCGGGCGACCAAGAACTTGTGAAGGTAGGGAAGTCTTCCATCACCCAACAAGAGTTCGACCTTGCGCGCCGCAATCAGCTAGAACAGTTGCAGCAAAACAGCCAGGGTGGTTTCGATCCATCGGTGCTTGATAATCCAGCTGCCCGTAGCGCTTTGCTTGAATCGCTTATCGATCGCCGTGTCCTGGCAACAACTGCGACCAAAGAGCGCTTCAATGTTTCCGATACCGCTTTGCGTCAGGCAATCGCCACCATGCCGCAGCTACAGGTTAACGGCCAGTTCTCACCCGAGCGCTACAGTCAGGTGTTGGCTTCGGCAGGCTTGAATACTCGCGATTTCGAGCAAAGCCAGCGCGCCGAGCTTGCACTGGATCGTGTACTGGGCCCCGTGGCGCTTACGGCAAGCATTCCTGTGTCTGTCGTGGACCGCGTCGAGCAGGTGCTGACTGAAGAACGTACTATTCGTCTGGTTGCATTTCCTGCCAGCGATTACGAAAAAGATGTTGTCGTCACAGATGCGGCCATCAGTGACTGGTACGAAAAAAACAAACAACGTCTCGAACTTCCCGAACAAGTCAGCACGCAATACATTTTGCTGAACGAAGCTGCCGCAATGGAAAACCTTCCCGCTCCCAAGCAGGAAGACCTGCAAAAGTATTACGAGCAGAACAAGGCGCGTTACGTACAACCGGCACGTACCAATCTTAGCCACATCCAGGTTAATGTACCCGCGTCCGCAACCGACGAGCAGCGTGCAGCCGCCAAGGAAAAGGCCAATGCCATCGCCAAGAAGGTAAATGCCGATAAATCCGCCTTTGCCGATATCGCACGTGCGGAATCCCAAGACGCAGGCACTGCCAAGGATGGCGGTAAGCTGGGTTGGATTACCAAGGGCTCATGGCCCGAGGCTTTGGAATCTGTGGTGTTCGGCTTGGCTGCGGGCAATGTTTCCGAAGTGGTCGATGGCCCCGGCGGCTATCACATTTTCAAGGCCAACGAAGTGCAACCTGAAAAGGGCGAATCCTTCGAACAGGCCAAGTCCAAGGTCGAAGCGGAAGTTCGCAGGCAGTTGGGAGCTGAGCGTTTTGCCGATATGGCTACGCGTCTTACCAGCCTGGTGTACGACAACCCCACCAGCTTGCAGCCAGCTGCCGACGCTCTGGGCTTGAAGGTCAAGTCTGCGGCAGGCATCGCACGCGATCGCCTTTTGCCTTCGGATGAAGTAGGTGCTGCCGCGGCGTCTGCCAGTGAAGATGCCGCAGTGCTCGACGATATGCGTGTCCGTCGCGCTTTGTTCTCGCCGCAGACCATGAACGAAAAACAGAACTCCGGCGTCATCGAAATCTCGCCGGACACTATGATTGTCGTACGTGTCGAAGCAGTTAAGCCAGCACACGTTCCCGAGCTTGCAAAAGTCAAGGATCACATACAAGAGCAACTGAAAACCGAGAGCGCACTGGTAGCAGTCGAGAAAGCCGGAGAAGAGGCATTGGCCTCGTACCAGAAAGCCCAAGACAAGGCGTTGGTACCCGAAAAATTCGGTACACCGCTTACTGTAACCCGCATCAATCCTCAAGGCCTGGCTAAGCCTGTCCTGGATGCAGCCTTTACTGCGTCGACTACGGCCTTGCCTAGCTATGCAGGCGTGAAGGGTGCACAGGGCTTTGTTATCGTGCGTGTCGAAGCTGCTAAAGCCGGCAATACTAACGACCCAATGCTGGCCACACTGCCTATCGAGCTAGCTCAGGCTTGGGGCCGTGCTGAAGAGCAAGCCGTGCTTAAGGCGCTAAGGGTACAGGCTAATGTGAAAGTTCTTCCTGACGCCCAAAAGGCGCTCGCAGGGGACACAACCCAAGACTAAGGGTACTGCCCGGATTACGCGCCTTGTGGGCGCTAGTCCGGGTTTTGCCTCTTCAGTATCAAGGCTTGAGCATGGGTTGTAGTTTTGCCCATACATTGCGGGCCAATATGGATTGGGCTTCCTCATTAGGATGTATGCCGTCAGTCTGGAACATCTGTTTGTCTGCGGCAATACCGTCAAGCAAAAATGGCACTAGCTCAGTGCCATTTTTTTTTGCGACTGACGTAAAGAGCTGCTGGAAACGTTCGGAGTATTGGCGGCCATAATTTGGCGGTATCTGCATCCCGACCAGTAGTACGCGGGCATTGGACTGCTGTGCCATGGCTGCCATCTTCGACAAATTGTCTTGGGTCATGTCCAGGGATAGTCCGCGTAATGCATCGTTGCTGCCCAGTTCTATAACCACGATTTCAGGCTGATAACTGGCCAGCGCGGCAGGCAGGCGGCTTAGCCCGCCGCTGGTGGTGTCGCCGCTGATGCTGGAGTTATGTATCTGGTATCCTGTCTGCTCTTTAGCCAGACGACGGCCCACTAATGCAACCCAGCCGGAGTCACGCTGCAAACCATATTCTGCCGACAAGCTATCGCCGACGACCAATATTGCAGGGCTTGTCGAGCCTGCTGCCTTAGCCTCGTCTGCGGCCATGCTCGATAAGGAAAGGCAGCAAAGTGCCGCTACTACAAGACGCCTGCGTATCCACATGAAATATACCCATTCAATCGAAGTTAACCAGTTATGCCAAAGGGTAAACGATTCCTCCGGCGTTCTTGATATTTTAAGCAATGTCAGTTTTACCATTAGCGATGGCCAGGCCGTTGCGGTAACCGGCAGTTCGGGTTCAGGAAAGTCGACTTTGCTTGGATTGCTGGCCGGCCTGGATGTTCCCTCGTCGGGGCAAGTAAAACTGCTGGGGCACGATTTGTTTACGCTGGACGAAGAGGCCCGTGCGGCGTTGCGTGCTGAACACCTGGGCTTTGTCTTCCAGTCTTTCCAGCTTTTGCCTAACCTGACCGCCTTGGAAAATGTGATGCTTCCGCTGGAACTCGCCGGCAAGCCTGCGATGGAAGCCGCTAAAAACATGCTGGAGCGGGTAGGCCTGAAAGATAGGCTGCACCATTATCCCAAGACCCTGTCGGGCGGGGAACAGCAGCGTGTATCGCTTGCGCGTGCGTTTGTGGTGCAGCCTCGCTTGCTGTTCGCCGATGAGCCTACGGGCAGCCTGGACCCGCAGAACGGCGCCAAAATCATCGAGCTGATGTTTGCCTTGCACAAAGAGCACAAGACCACACTGGTGCTGGTAACGCACGACGCGCAATTGGCTAGTCTATGTCAAAGGGAATTACGGCTATCCGGCGGGAAACTGTTGGCAGACTGATGCTGCATGGATGTTGAACAGGCCCTGGCGACTGCTGTTTATAGCGGGGCCGCGTCATGACGCGGCCCCGCACTTTTACATCGTCATGTGCTTGGGGAGCCAGATGGCGATTTCAGGTATGAAGTAGATCAGCAAAACGCCGACTATCATCAGGGCGAACATGGGGAAAGATACCCGTGCCAGATACGGCAGTTCTTTCTTGGTCATGCCCGATAGTACGAACAAGTTGAATCCCACAGGCGGGGTGATCTGCGCCATTTCAATGACAAAGACCAGGAAGATGCCGAACCAGATCAGGTCGATACCAGCGGCATTGACGGTAGGCAACAGTACTCCCATCGTCAGTACCACAATGGATATGCCGTCCAGGAAGCAGCCCAGGACAACAAAAAACACCATCAATGCGATAATAAGACCGAATTGGGACAACCCCAGCGAGGCTATCCATTCGGCAAGGGCACGGGGAAGGCCGATATAGCCCATGGACAGCGTCAGGAACTGCGCGCCTGCCAGGATAAGCGCAATCATGCAGTACAGCCTGGTTGCCCCCATCAAGGACTCCTTGAACACAGCCCAATTCAACGAACCTTGGACCAGCGACAATATCAAGGAACCCACCACGCCTACGGCAGCCGCCTCGGTAGCTGTGGCAAAGCCCGTGTAAATGGAGCTGAGCACGATGGCGATAAGAATGACTACGGGAATAAGATGGCGCGACTCGTAGACTTTCTGGGAGAAGCTCAAAGACTTATCTGCTTTGGGTATTTGACCGGGATGCAACAGCGACCAGATAACGATGTAGCCCATGAACAGGCCCGCCAGCAGCATGCCAGGGAATATCCCGGCGATGAACAGCTTGGAGATCGAAACGTCGGCCGATACTCCGTAGACAATCATGATGATAGACGGTGGAATCAGCAGGCCCAGCGTTCCGGCCCCCGATAGGGTGCCGATGATCATGTCTTGCGGGTAACCGCGCCGGGTAAGCTCCGGTATGGTCATTTTCCCTATGGTGGCGCAAGTGGCGGCCGACGAACCCGACACAGCGGCGAAAATGGCGCAGCCGACCACATTGGTGTGTAGCAGCCGGCCTGGGATGCGATCCAGCCAGGGAGCCAGCCCCTTGAACAAGTCCTGTGACAGGCGTGAACGAAACAGGATTTCACCCATCCACAGGAACAAGGGCAATGCGGTAAGCGTCCAGCTGGAAGCTGCGCCCCAGATGGTGATGGCCATGGCGTCGCCGGCAGGACGGTTGGAGAACAGTTCCATGCCTAGCCAGGCAGCGCCTGCCAG
>DATJCP010000443.1:0-3641 GCA_035514715.1 Candidimonas sp. | reverse complement strand
CGCTAAGTCAAGAGACCATGCGCCGGATTGCCTTTGTCATGCTGGTGTTGATGGGCATAGGCTTGGTTATCCCCGTGGTGCTTAAACATATTTGATAGGTCTGATAGCCAAAACCAATCGGTAATATAAAAACTATCAATTATGAAAAATGATAGTTATGGCCTATACTGACGTTGTGTTCAGTTTTCAACCACTTAAAGGAAAACACAATGTCCCTGATCAATACGCAAATCAAACCTTTTAAAGCAACAGCATTCCACAATGGCAAGTTCGTTGAAGTAAGCAATGAATCCGTTGCTGGCAAATGGTCGGTCTTTGTTTTCTACCCCGCCGACTTCACTTTCGTGTGCCCAACCGAACTGGAAGACTTGGCTGAGCAGTACTCCGAATTCCAGAAAGCTGGCGTTGAAATCTATAGCGTTTCGACCGACACGCATTTCTCGCACAAAGCATGGCACGACACTTCCGACGCTATCGGTAAAGTGACTTACCCCATGATTGCCGACCCAACCCACGTGTTGGCACGCAACTTCGAAGTGCTGATCGAAGAAGAAGGCATGGCACTGCGCGGTACCTTCGTTGTGAACCCTGAAGGTCAGATCAAGGTCATGGAAGTGCACGACAACGGCATCGGCCGCGTTGCTTCCGAATTGCTGCGCAAGGTCAAGGCTGCTCAATACATCGCTGCACACCCAGGCGAAGTTTGCCCAGCCAAATGGGAAGAAGGCGCCAAGACGCTGACTCCTTCGCTGGACCTCGTAGGCAAGATCTAAGTCGTAATTCGCTTGCGGTAAGCAGGTCAGTTATGCACTTGCTGCGTCTTGGCCATCAGCCAGGGCGCAGCCTCCCAGAATCCCTCTTATCATGAAGGCTCGATACGCTATGTTAGATGCAAACCTTAAAACTCAGTTGAAATCCTATATGGAAATGATCTCGTTGCCAGTAGAGATCGTGGCCAGCCTTGACGATAGCGCCAAGTCGCGTGAGTTGCGTGAATTGCTGCAGGAAATCGAACTGATGTCTGAGCGCATCACGCTAACAGAACGTAACGACAGCGACGAACGCAAACCTTCATTCAGCATCAATCGCAGCGGTACCGATATTGGCGTGCGTTTCGCCGGTATCCCCATGGGCCACGAATTCACGTCGCTCGTGCTGGCTTTGCTGCAGGTTGGCGGTCATCCCATCAAACTGGATGAAGCTGTCATCGAACAGATACGCAATCTGGATGGCGACTACAAGTTTGAAACCTATTTTTCCCTGTCTTGCCAGAACTGCCCCGACGTAGTCCAGGCGCTGAACGTGATGTCGATTATCAATCCACGCATTCAGCACGTGGCGATCGATGGCGCTTTGTATCAAAGCGAAGTCGACGCCCGCCAGATCATGTCGGTGCCCACCATATACTTGAATGGTGAAGTGTTTGGGCAAGGCCGCTCCAGCGTTGAAGAAATCCTGTCCAAGCTGGACACTGGCGCAGCCAGTCGCAAGGCCGAAGAACTCAGCGCCAAAGACGCTTACGATGTGTTGATCGTCGGCGGCGGCCCGGCCGGCGCTGCAGCTGCGGTATATGCCGCACGTAAGGGCATACGTACCGGCGTCGTGGCTGAGCGCTTTGGCGGTCAGGTGCTCGACACCATGGCCATAGAAAACTTCATTTCGGTAAAAGAAACCGATGGGCCGAAGTTCGCTGCGGCACTTGAACAGCACGTCAACGCTTACGACGTCGACATCATGAATCTGCAGCAGGCCACCAGCCTGACCCCCGGCAAGCTGATCGAGATCAAGCTGGCGAATGGCGGTGTCTTGAAAAGCAAAACCGTCATCCTGTCGACGGGCGCCCGCTGGCGCGAAATCAATGTGCCGGGCGAGCGTGAATACCGTAACAATGGCGTGGCCTATTGCCCACATTGCGATGGTCCGCTGTTCAAGGGCAAGCGTGTTGCGGTAATCGGCGGCGGTAACTCCGGCGTTGAAGCGGCTATCGACCTGGCCGGTCTGGTCAAGCACGTCACCCTGATCGAGTTCGGCGATACGCTGCGTGCCGATGCGGTCTTGCAGCGCAAGTTGCACAGCCTGCCTAACGTTACGGTGATTGTGTCTGCCCAAACCACCGAAATCCACGGCGATGGCAAGAAGGTCAACGGCCTGTCGTACAAAGACCGTACTTCAGATGAAATCCGCCATGTCGAACTGGAAGGCGTATTCATCCAGATCGGGCTGGTGCCTAATACCGAATGGCTAAAGGGCACGCTGGCTTTGTCGCGCCACGGCGAAATCGAAATCGATGCCAAGGGGCAAACCTCGCTTCCCGGCGTGTTCGCCGCCGGCGACGTGACCACCGTGCCTTACAAGCAGATTGTGATTGCCGCCGGCGACGGCGCCAAGGCAGCGCTTAGCGCCTTCGATCACCTGATCCGCAGTTCGGTATCGGACGACGAAGACGAGACGGCTGTCGTCGAAACCGCGGCTGTTTAAGCTTAAGTTGCTGTCGTAAGGGCGGTCGCTAGCTGGATTCTTCCAGCCAGTGGCCGCCTAGTACATTCTGGCAGATGTCTATCCAGGCCTTGGCTGCATGCGATAGATGGCGGCCATTCCATATGTGGGCCACTTGCCACGGGATTCCCGGGTCTGTAATGCGGGCCAGCGCCAGGCCTTCGTGGTTAAGGCGGGAAATGAAAGGCTCGGGAAGCAGGGCCAGCCCCATGCCCGCCCGAGCCATCGAAATCGTCCAGTCCCATTGGCTGCTTTGAGCGGCAATCTGCGGCTCAAAGCCGGCCTGCTGGAATTCCCGGCGCAAGCGCCGCGTCAGCGCAAAATCATCTTTTAACAGCACCAGCGGCGTATTGCGCAGGGCATCCAGGCGTATGGTGTCTTTGTGCCGAAAGGCGCCAGGTTCGCCCACTGCCCACACCGCGTGGCTGGCAATCTGCACCGATACCAAGTCCAGTTCCGGGTCAGTCGGCAAGATGGTCATGCCGATTTCAAGTTCGCCGGCTGCTACTTGTTTTTCTATTTCCTGTCCCGTGTCTTCATGCAGCGTAAGGTGGATTTGCGGATACTTTTCCCGAAATGTCTTGAGCACTTGTGTGAACATCAGATTGATCATCGGTGGGATGCCCACGTGCAGGGTGCCTCGGCTCAAGGCCTGGGTTTCCAGTACTTCCCGGGACAGCCGGCGCATGGCGCCCAACACATCCTGGGCTCTTTCGTAGACAACACGGCCCGTATCGGTCAGCACAAAGCGGCGTGATTCGCGCATCAGCAGCGGCTCGCCGATCTCGTCTTCCAGCTGGCGGATCATTTTGCTGATGGTGGATTGGGTTACTTGCTGGCTTAGTGCCGCCTGCGTGAAGCTATTGAGCCGCACTGTTTCTACAAAGTAGCGTAACGATCGAACGTCCAAGACGAATCCTTTTTTCTTACTGTCGATGTATCGATAAAGCGACTTGAATGTGTGAGTTTAATTCATAGTGTCAATGCTAATCTGCGCCGCATACGAACAACATTGAGTACGCCATGTATAGAAATCGGATTCGCCAAGAGGCGCTGGAGCAAAAAATCATGTCAGCCCAAGAGGCTGCCCGTCTCTTTGAAAGCGGCATGACGGTGGGGATGAGCGGGTTTACGAAAGCCGGCGA
>DATJCP010000442.1:0-8262 GCA_035514715.1 Candidimonas sp. | reverse complement strand
CAGACTTGCCGCGTATTGTCGGGGCAACCAAGCCAGGCAAGCAAGTGCCCATGGAAGTATGGCGCAAGGGCAAGGCGGTTACAGTGCAGGTGAAGGTGGGCGATATGCCTTCGGCTGAAAATGAAACCCCTAATGCTCAGCCTGAAGAGCCTAAGGTCGCTCCTGTCGATGTGCTGGGTTTGAAAGTGACGGCGGTGCCTGATGCCGTTCGCAGCAAGCAGAAGTTCGAAGGCGGCGTGCAGGTTGCCGATGTCGAAGAACCGGCTGCGACTGCTGGCCTGGCTCCAGGTGATATCGTCCTGACCATTAACGACACGGATATTACCGGTCCTGAACAGTACGCCAAGGTGGTTGCGAAGCTGGATAAATCCCGTGCAGCAGCGTTGTTGGTGATGCGCGGCGATCAATCTCAGTGGGTAACCGTGACGCCAGGAAAATAATCTGTAGAAACGGCTAAAATGATGCGATAGCAAAAAGGGGGGCGCCCTTGGCGCCCCCCTTTTATGTTTCCCTTTAATATCCGCTCATGTAGTTTGGTGGGCTTCTTTTTTTCGGTTTATGGACCATATCCGCAACTTTTCCATCATTGCTCACATTGATCACGGCAAGTCTACGCTGGCCGATCGCTTGATTCATCGTTGCGGAGGATTAGCCGATCGTGAAATGTCTACGCAGGTTCTCGATTCCATGGATATCGAGCGCGAACGCGGCATTACCATCAAGGCGCAAACGGCTGCTCTTAGCTATAAAGCTAAAGATGGCAAGGTCTATGCCTTCAATCTTATCGACACCCCCGGGCACGTCGACTTTTCCTACGAAGTCAGCCGCTCGTTGTCGGCCTGCGAAGGCGCGTTGCTGGTGGTTGATGCCACCCAGGGCGTCGAGGCGCAAACCGTGGCCAATTGCTACACCGCCATCGAGCTTGGGGTCGAGGTCGTTCCCGTCCTGAACAAAATGGACTTGCCTTCGGCAGATCCGGAAGGCGCGCGTCAGGAAGTCGAAGACGTCATTGGCATCGACGCCACCGACGCGATCCTGTGCAGCGCCAAGACAGGCATGGGTATCGACGATATCCTGGAAACCATCGTTGCCAAGGTTCCGCCGCCCGTAGGCGATCCGGCCAAGCCGTTGCAGGCCTTGATTATCGACTCGTGGTTCGACAACTACGTGGGCGTCGTCATGCTGGTGCGCATCGTCAACGGTGTGCTCAAGCCTAAAGATAAGCTGCTGCTGATGGCTGCAGGCGCAACGCACCTATGCGAGCACATCGGCGTATTCACCCCCAAGTCGGAGCCGCGTAAAGAACTATCCGCAGGCGAAGTGGGTTTTGTCATTGCCGGCATCAAAGAAATTGAACATGCCAAGGTGGGCGATACCATCACCTTGGCAGGCAAGCCTGCCGCATCGGCCTTGCCTGGTTTTAAAGAGGTCAAGCCGCAGGTGTTTGCGGGGTTGTATCCCGTAGAAAGCAGCGAATACGACCAACTGCGCGACTCTCTTGAAAAGCTAAAGCTTAACGATTCGTCGCTGATGTACGAGCCTGAAGTCTCGCAGGCGCTGGGCTTTGGTTTCCGTTGCGGGTTCCTGGGTTTGCTGCACATGGAAATTGTGCAAGAACGCCTGGAACGTGAGTTCGACATGGACATTATCACCACGGCGCCTACCGTGGTGTACGAGGTCGAGGTCCGCGACGGCTCCATGCTGATGGTGGAAAGCCCGTCGCGCATGCCTGAAATCGCGCATATCAACGAGATCCGCGAACCCATCGCTACTGTCACACTGTTCATGCCCCAAGAATACGTGGGGCCGGTCATGTCGCTGTGCATGCTCAAGCGGGGTGTTCAACTGAACATGACGTATCACGGGCGCCAGGTTCACCTGATGTACGAAATGCCCTTGGCTGAAATCGTGCTCGACTTCTTCGATAAGCTCAAGTCGGTTTCGCGCGGCTATGCTTCCATGGATTACGAGTTCAAAGAATATCGCCCAGCCGATGTGGTGCGCGTTGATCTGCTGATCAACGGCGATCGTGTCGACGCTTTGTCCATGATGATCCACCGTTCCAACGCCAAGTATCGCGGCCGGGAAGTGGTTTCGAAAATGCGTTCGCTGATACCGCGGCAGATGTTCGATATTGCGATCCAGGCGGCTATCGGCGCCGAGGTCATTGCCCGCGAAAACGTCAAGGCCTTACGCAAGAACGTGCTGGCCAAGTGTTACGGCGGCGATATTTCCCGCAAGAAAAAGCTGCTCGAAAAGCAGAAAGCCGGCAAGAAGCGCATGAAGCAGGTCGGCAACGTAGAAATCCCCCAGGAAGCCTTCCTGGCGATCTTGCAGGTCGAAGATAAATAACTTGGAAACTTACAAGGTGTGTCTGGTATGAGTTGGGATTTTGCGCTGGTCTTGTTTTCGCTGTTGGTTGTGACGGGGCTTGTATGGTGCCTGGATTTTTTCTACCTGCGTTCCCGTAGGCGTGCAGGCGCCGTTGCCGCCATGGCCGCAACAGCGCCCGCGGTGGCCGGGCTTGACCAGGTCGAAGCTTCGCGTATCCGGCAAGACGCCTATGACAAGGCCAACCGGCCGCCCTGGTGGATAGAATACTGCGTCAGTTTCTTCCCGGTTATTTTGTTTGTGTTTGCTTTGCGCGCTTTTGTGGTCGAGCCGTTTCGCATCCCATCGGGTTCAATGCTGCCAACCTTGCAGGATGGCGATCTGATCCTGGTGAATAAGTTCCAGTATGGCATCCGCCTGCCTGTCATCGACAAGAAAGTGATCGAGCTCGGCACGCCCAGCCGCGGGGACGTCATTGTTTTTCGCTATCCGGTCGACCCTAGCGTAGACTATATCAAGCGTGTAGTAGGGCTGCCTGGCGACGTGGTGCAATACCAGAACAAGGTGCTGTCGATCAACGGTCAGGAAGTTCCGCATATACGCGAGGGCGATTTTTTCGAGCCTGACCGCTCATCGTATGTGGGCCGCTATTCCGAGCAGTTGGGGCCAGTCAAGCACAATATCCTTCTTAACAAGAAGGCAGCGCAGGACTATATGGCAATTTCCAATTACCCATTTCGCGATAACTGCGAGTACTTGGGCAACGGGGTGCGCTGCACTGTCCCGGCCGGCCATTACTTCATGATGGGCGATAATCGCGATAACAGTTTGGATAGCCGCTATTGGGGGTTTGTTCCAGACAATTACATTGTCGGTCGCGCCTTCTTTATCTGGATGAATTTCACGGAACCCAGCCGCATAGGGCGTTTTCACTAATGGTTAGCGTTGCATCCCTGGAGCAGGCACTGGACTATCGGTTTACCGATAGCACTTTGCTGAGCCAGGCGCTTACGCATCGCAGCCACAGCGCCCATCACAATGAGCGCCTGGAATTCCTGGGCGATTCAGTGCTTAATTTTGTGGTTGCCGCGCTGTTGTTTCAACGCTTTCCGCGTATCGACGAAGGCGATTTGTCGCGCTTGCGCGCCAATCTCGTCAAGCAGGCGTCGTTGGCCGATATTGCTGGCAAATTGTCGTTATCGCAGTATTTGCGGCTGGGCGAGGGCGAACTGAAAAGCGGCGGCTTCCGGCGCCCATCGATTTTGGCGGATGCCCTGGAAGCAGTCCTGGGGGCGGTCTTTCTTGATGGCGGTTTCGATGCCGCGCAGAAAGTCATCGCCGGCCAATACGAATCCATACTGCAGCATGTCGATCCCAAAACCTTGGGTAAAGATCCCAAGACCCTGCTGCAGGAATTATTGCAGGCGCGCAAGCTGGATCTGCCTGCCTATACGGTTGTAGCAACGCATGGCGCGGCGCATAATCAGCTATTCGAAGTCGAATGCCAGATCCCCAAGCTGGAAATCAAGGTCAGTGCACCGGGCGCCAGCCGGCGTGCGGCTGAACAGTCGGCGGCCGAACTGGCCATTGCGGCAATAGCCGCCTTGGCTCCCGCCAAAGGCTCGCGTACCGCGCGCGCCCGTAAGTCAACACAGTTGTCATTGCCTGTGGCAGTGTCCCAGGAGAACAAATGACCGATCCTTTTCGTTGTGGTTTCATTGCTATCGTAGGGCGTCCCAATGTGGGCAAGTCCACCTTGGCCAATGCTCTGATAGGCAGCAAAATCTCTATCGTTTCGCGTAAAGCACAAACGACGCGCCATCGCATACACGGGGTACTTACCCGCGAACACGAGCAATTCGTGTTTGTGGATACCCCTGGGTTTCAGACCCGTCATGGCGGAACCATGAATCGCATGATGAATCGTGTGGTCACCCAAACATTGGCCGATGTCGATGTGGTGGTTCATGTCGTCGAGGCCGGCAAGTGGTCGCCGGGCGATGCCCAGTTATTGCCATTGCTGCCAAAGTCCGGGGAAAAGACCATTTTGGTCGTCAATAAAGTCGACGCCCTGAAAAGCAAGAACGATATGTTCTCGTACGTCAGTAAAATCATGGCGCAGCATCCGTATTCCGCTGTAGTGCCTGTCAGCGCCTTGCGCGGCGTGCAGCTGGATAATCTGCTGACTGAAATTGCCACACGGCTACCGGAAGGCGAGCCCATGTTCGAGGCCGACGCCCTTACCGATAGGCCCATGCGTTTTATTGTGGCCGAACTGATACGCGAAAAGATTTTCCGTCTTGTCGGTGACGAACTGCCTTATGGCTGCACCGTCGTTATCGAAGAGTGGGAAGAAAACGATGTTGGTGTGCGGGTTGCGGCCTGCATCGTGATTGAGCGCGATAGCCAGCGCCCCATCTTGTTGGGCGCAGGCGGCGGGCACATGAAGCGCATCGCCTCCGAGGCGCGGCAAGACATGGTCAAGCTGCTGGAAAAGACCGTGCACCTGGAAGTTTATATCAAGGTACGCAAGGGCTGGTCTGATCGCGAGAGTGCTCTGCGCGAATTGGGATATGAGTAGACGAACGCAACGCGTTCAGGATGCGGCCGGTTATTTGTTGCACTCGGCCGCCTGGCGGGAAACCTCGCTAATTATCCAGGTATTTACTCGGTCGCACGGTAATATCGCTTTGGTGGCCAAGGGGGCCAAGCGCCCTTATTCAGTACTGCGTCCGGTACTGTCGGCCTTCCAGCCATTGGCGCTCTCATGGAGCGGGGCAGGCGAAGTCAAAACCCTGACTCGCGCCGAATGTGTAGGCATCAGGCCGCTTAATGGCAGGGCGTTGATGTCGGCCTGGTACATGAACGAATTATTGCTGCGTTTATTGCCCCGCGAAGATCCGCACCCTGTGCTTTACGAAGCCTACGATGCCGCATTGCGGCAGCTTGCCGCGGTTTTCCATGGCAATCAGTCCGATATCGTCCCGGAAGAGGGTACGGCGTCATCCCGGTCAGCGCAGGCTCTGGGCGCTGTACCTCGGTCGGCGGCCAGCGCCTTAAGGCGATTCGAGTGGATGCTGCTGAACGAAACAGGCTATGGCCTAGGCGAAGATCCACCTGATTTCGACGATCTCAGGCTGGAGCCGGAATTACGCCTATCGCTCAGAGAAAGGCTTAATGAGCAATTGGGCCGCCCTTTACTCACGCGTAAAGTGTTAATGGAATTGCAGCGGTATTAAATGGAAAAGCCTGATCTGCCGGAAGTGCTGGTGATCGATACCTGCGTATTGATTTCGAATGTATTGCGGCGCGTATTGTTGCACCTGGCTGCACAGGCCTGTTTCCGGCCCGCCTGGAGTGAGGTCATAGGCGACGAGTGGCAGCGCAACGCTGCACGCCTATGGGGTGTTTCCGCTGCGGATATCCAGGAGCAATGGGAAGCATTGCAAACCGATTTTCCTGATGCCGATCAGGGCGAAATTAAGCCCTTCAAGGCCGGGCTGCGTCGTAGCGACCCCAAGGATTGGCACGTGATCGCCGCCGCCCGCGCCGCTAAATCCCGTTTTATTGGGGCAAGGGCGGGCATTGTTACCCGCAACCTGAAAGACTTCAACCGTACGGAACTTCGCGGTTATGGGCTTGCCCTGTTCGACCCGGATGAGTTGCTGGTGCGCTGTTGGCAACAATACCCTTCAGAGGCGTCCAGCGCCTTCGTCCAGATTCCAGACTTTGCGCGTGCGCCGGATAAAGAGCCGGAGCCTCTGGAGGTGATTTTGAAACGCGAGCGCCTGTTCCGTTTGAACCGGCTTTACTCGTGCCCGCCATGAAACAGGGGATAACGCTTTCCATCCTGTCGTCCTTTCTGTTTGCAGTGCTTTATTACTACACCACTGTCTTGCATCCCTTGACGGGGGCGGCGGTGTTTTCGTGGCGTATCGTGCTTGGCTTGCCGGCCCTGGCGCTGTTGATTACCAGGGCAAGGGGATGGAACGAGGTTAGGCTTACGGTTCGCCGCTTGCGCAGCGAGGCACGCTTGTGGCTGCTGTTGTTGCTAAGCGCTACTCTGATTGGCGTTCAGCTGCTGTTATTCGTGTGGGCGCCTATGCACCAGCGGGGCTTGGATGTGTCTCTGGGCTACTTTCTGCTGCCTCTAGTCATGGTGCTGGTAGGCCGCATCTTCTACGGTGAACGCCTGACCAGAACACAGACAGTCGCGGTACTGATAGCTGTTGTGGGGGTTGTACACGAGTTGTGGCGCGCCGATGCGTTTTCCTGGGTGACGGCGCTGGTCATGTTTGGCTATCCGCCTTATTTCATGTTGCGCCGGTCACTGCGTATGGGGTCTTTCTGCACCCTATGGTTCGATATGCTGTTTCTGCTTCCTGTGGCATTGGTGCTGCTTTATAGCCAGGATATGAGCGTGCTGGAGCAATTCACGCGTTATCCAGGCCTGTTCGGGTTGATCCCTTTGTTGGGAGTGATCAGTTCGGCGGCCCTGGTTTCCTATATTTCGGCCAGCCGTATGCTGCCTCTGGGACTTTTTGGCATTCTGGGCTATGTAGAACCAGTATTGCTGTTTTGGGTGGCGTTCTTGTTTCTGGGAGAAAGCATGTCGGGTCAAGCCTGGCTGACTTATATTCCCATATGGATAGCCGTGCTGCTTATGGTGGCCGAGGGCTTGTTCAAATGGATCAGGGACAGCAAGGCCGAAAAAAACCCGGCTGAGGCATAAGGCCTCAGCCGGGTTTTGTTGCCTAGCCTGTGGCAGGCTAGGTTGTTTGTGGAACTATTCGCGGTCGCCGCCGAAAATGCCCAGCAGCATCAGCAGGTTGGCGAAAATATTGTAGACATCAAGGTAGATGGCCAAGGTGGCCGATACATAGTTGGTTTCGCCGCCATTGATGACACGCTGCAAATCAACCAGCAGCAGGGCCGAGAAAATGGCAATGGCCATCACCGAAATGGTGAGCATGAGTGCCGGCAATTGCAGGAAGATGTTGGCCAGCGATGCCACGATAAGAATGACTACCCCGATCAGCAGGAATTTTTGCATGTTCGAGAAATCGCGCTTGCTGGTGCTGGCGATGGTGGCCATGGTGCCGAATACCGCCGCCGTACCGCCGAAGGCCAGCATGATAAGTTGCGAGCCATTGCCCAGGCCCATGACGTGGCCCAGAAGGCGCGACAGCATGATGCCCATGAAGAAAGTGAAGGCCAGCAGCAGGGCAACACCCAGCGAGCTGTTTTTATTGCGCTCGATCAGGTACATGAGCCCGAACGCGCCAATAAGAAATACGATGGCGCTGGTGCCAGGGCTGGCGCCCATGACCCGATTGATGCCGGTATTGAGGCCGACCAGTGCGCCAAGCACGGTTGGCACCAGTGATAGCGCCAGCAGCCAATAGGTGTTGCGCATGACGCGGTTGCGCACGACCTCGGACGAGCCCGTGGCATAGCCGCGGTCAGGTAAAGTGGGTTGACGAAAATCGCTCATGGTAGATCCTTTAGTTGTGAGGCTTTGCCAATGGGCACTGCCCCTTTTGATAAGGGTTAGATTAACTTACAAATGGCTGAATTTGCAAGTGCGCGCCAGGGCGGTGTTACATCAGGACTTGCCGGAAATGTCGTGGGCGTGAAGGTCGTGGCCGGCTTCCTTGTACTGGCGCCAGCGCTCGCGGGCGGCCTGTTTGTCGTCATCGTGATTGCTGACAATTTCAAGAACACGTTCGAAGCTTTCGGCGCCAGGAGGGCAGTTAAGGTCAAGGTTGATCAGCCAGGGCTTGTACTTCGTACCTTTATCAGTGGGCGGGACGGGCTCGGTGGAAGTCAACAACACGGCTGTTTGCCCGGCAAGCGGGTCGTCTGCCGATACGTGCGGAATGAACGCCGTTGCGTCAAACCCCCACAGCAAGCGGTCGAAGCGTGCCAGCT
>DATJCP010000441.1:0-3875 GCA_035514715.1 Candidimonas sp. | reverse complement strand
GCCTCGATCGCCCTGCGCCGCGCCCCCGATGTCGCGGACGCTTGCCGGGCTGCCATCGGAGAGATCCGCGAGCCCTTCCTGTTATCGCTGCGTGCATTGCAAGGCATTATCGGCGCGTACGAATGGCAAAAAAAGGGGGTGGCCATTCCTGCATTAGGCCACAATCTTCATGTGCACTACGGCGTTTTCTCACCCAATCGCGGCGAGTACATCGACCTGATTGCACAAGCCCCCTTGCCGACCAAGGATTTGGCCTTCGATATCGGCACAGGCAGCGGTGTACTGGCGGCAGTGCTGGCCCAACGTGGAGTCCGCAAGGTCATTGCCACCGATCAGGATCCGCGCGCCCTGGCTTGCGCCCGCGAAAATATCGATAGCCTTGGCTTGAGTAAGGCCATTGAATTGCAAGACACCGATTTGTTTCCGGCAGGCACCAGCGCGCTTATCGTGTGCAATCCGCCCTGGCTGCCAGCCAAACCGACAACGCCCATCGAACGCGCCATTTACGACCCTGACAGCCGCATGTTGCTGGGCTTTCTAAATGGCCTGGCCAGTCACCTGACACCCAACGGTGAAGGTTGGCTGATTATGTCGGACTTGGCAGAACACCTGGGCCTGCGCAGCCGCGATTTTTTGCTGCAAGCCATTGCAACGGCAGGCTTGCGCGTTGTGGATCGCATGGATGCACGCCCCAAACACCCCAAGGCCATGGACGAAACCGACCCCTTGCATGCGGCGCGCAATGCTGAAGTCACATCGTTATGGCGCTTGGCGCAAGCTTGACCAGATTACGCGCCAGTATGGTTTATGATGAAAACGTCATGACAAAGTATTCATAAGGCAAGTTCGAAATATGCTGCGTAAAATCATACTGGCCGTCGCTGTTTTCATCATCATCCTGGTGGCGCTTACCTTTGGCGAAACCATAGCGTACGAAGCATTTGCGTGGATATCGCATCTTACCGGGTTGGTCATCCATAATTTCTCGGATGTCTACTACGCCATCAAGGACTACGTTGCCATTCATGCCGGGAAGGTCGTGATCGCCTTGCTGCTAACGGTGCCTATCAGCCTGTGGATCATCAAGAACAAGGGCGACGAACTTGAAAAGCCCACCAATCATCGGAAGATAGCCATAGTGTTGGCGATTTTCCTGGGCTGGCTAGGGGCGCACCGCTTCTACCTGGGCCAGATAGGATGGGGAATCCTGTACCTGGTTATTTTTTACTTCTTTGCACCGCTCGTCATCGTGCTGGGCTTGATCGACGCTATCCGCTATATGTTCATGAGCGACGAAGAGTTCGCACTGGTGCGCATTTAAACCTGCTTCACGTCCAAATCAACGCCTCCGGAGCCCGCAAGATATTGCGGGCTTTTTTTATGGTGCAAGAACATACAGCCAACATTTCAGCATAAGTAAATTATCGGTACCAGACATTCTAATTTCCAACAAAAATGTTTGACTGATTAAAGAACACTAGATAGACTTCATTTAAATTATAAAAAACAGAACGATACGTACCAAAAAAGGCCTTAAGGCCACACATCACTACGAGGAGACAACATGAAGACAATTTCCATTGCCTTGGGTACATTAGCCCTAGCACTTAGTGCCGCATCGCCTGCACTGGCCGATTACACCGGGCCCAAAATAAAGTTTCGCCTGGCCCATACGGCGCCTCCGGGAAACCACATCACCCTGGCTTACCAAGAGTTTGCCAATCTGATTAAAGAAAAATCTGGCGGCAAAATACAAGCCCAGGTATTTCCTGGCGCCGTACTGGGAAGCGATCGTGTGCTCGTGGAAGGCGCCCAAAAAGGATCCTTTGAAATCGGCGTCAGCTCCACACCCAACCTGGCAAATTTCTCGCCGCTTTATCAAGTATTCGACCTACCCTACATTACCGAACCCCAACACCAGGACAAGTTCTATAAGTCAATGGATGCCGGCGGCGCCCTGAACACTTATTTCAAAAAGGTTGCCAACGACATCGGGCTGGAACCCGTGATGTATGCCGAATATGGCTACCGCAATTTCGTTGCCGTGGGCCGGCCGCTGAACAAGGCGACCGACTTGAAAGGCCTGAAGCTGCGTACAACGGACTCCCCCGTCGAAGTGGATGTTGCCAAAGCGCTCAGCACCAATCCCGCACCCATTGCCTGGGGCGAGGTTTACACGGCACTTCAGCAAGGCACGATAGATGCCGAAGGCAATACCTTTCCGCACTTGTTCGGCGCCAAGCATAACGAGGTGCTGAAATACGCCATCACCTCGAACCATAACTACGGCATGCAAGTAGCAATGGCTAACAAGAAATGGTGGGATGGCCTTCCCGACGCCGCCCGTAGCCTGATCAATGAGGCGGCAGCCGAAGCGCTGCATAAGCAGCGGACGGATTTCTATCCAAAGAACGAAACCGAGGCGCGCAAAGGATTCACCGCATCGGGTATCACCATCCATGATGCATCGGCTGAAGACATTGCCGAGTTTCGCAAGCTAACTCAACCCGTGTTTGACAAATATGCGGCTGGCTTGCCGCCTGAACTGGTCAAGCTGGTCCAAGACACGCAAAAGTAATCCTCTTTTTCTCTGCAATAGACAACACACGCGGGACAGCAGCGTTGCTGCCCCGCGTGTGCGCGTAAACACAGCATAAAAATCATCATGGGCAACAGAAACTCCGCATCACCGCGCGCGCTGCTTAACAATATTGAAAAGCCCTTTCTTTTCGTGGGCCTGCTGTTGATGATCTTGATCATTAACTATCAAACCCTCTTTCGCTACTCGATCTCTGGAATTTCTTCCGCGCTCAGCAACCCGTCGTGGAGCCCGTTTCTGGCCCGGTTTATTGACATACCAAGCCTGCAAGCGAACATCCAGAGCATCTCGGGATGGGCGGTATGGACAGAGGAACTATCGAGATATATTTTTATCTGGGTATCGTACTTGGCTGTGCCTGTTGCCATTCTGGCGCGCAGCAATATCCGAGTCGATGTGCTGTCCCAAAAGCTCCCGGAACGCTTTCAGCATATTGTCTGGGTCACCATCAGCGCTTGCGTTCTTGTACTTACCACGCTGATTTTCTACATGGGCATCGAACACGTGGCCATGCAACTTGCCATGCCGCAAACGACCCCGGCGCTACAAATCAAATACTTCATTCCCTACTTGATTCTTCCTATCGGTTTTGGCTTGATGACGCTGCGCACGCTCCAGGATTTGTGGACGGAAGCCAAGGGAATGCCGTTCAAGGATGTCGCCTATGGAATTGTGGCCTCAGTGCTTATTTTCCTGCCCATACTGCTGTCGGACGAATGGGATGCGACCTGGCTGTTGTTCATCTATTTCGTTTTCTTCCTGTGCTTAGGGGTGCCGATCGCCTTTGCACTGGGGCTGTCAACCATTGCCACGATCATTGGCGCAGGAACGCTGCCCGTCGGCTATCTATCCCAAGTTGCCTTCGTATCCATAGACTCCTTCCCCATCATGGCCATCCCGTTTTTTATCGCTGCGGGGATATTCATGGGAGCTGGTGGCCTGTCCAAGCGGCTGTTGGCTTTGGGAGATGAACTGGTTGGTTCCTTGCATGGCGGCATGGCGTTGGCCAGCATCATGACGTGCATATTTTTTGCCGCCATTAGCGGTTCGGGCCCAGCAACCGTTGCAGCCATTGGCACTATCACGATTCCCGCCATGATTGCCCGCGGCTACGACAAATACTTTGCCGCTGCCGTAGTCGCCTCTGCCGGCGCCATCGGCGTCATCATCCCGCCCAGCAACCCCTTTGTTATTTATGGGGTATCGGGCCAGGTGTCAGTCGGGAAACTGTTCATGGCGGGCATCATACCCGGGCTAGTCATGGGCCTTGCTCTGA
>DATJCP010000440.1:0-3680 GCA_035514715.1 Candidimonas sp. | reverse complement strand
TGCTTGCAGGGGCGGCAGCCTTCTTTTCAGGGCTGCGACCTTCAAGCAAAGCCATCGCTACCGAGCCATCGTCAGTGCGATCGGCTGCAGGCTTGGGATCGGGTTTGGCTACAGGTTTTTCAACTGGTTTCGGTTTGGGCTTGGGTTCAACAGCTGGTTCCGGTACAGGTGCAGGCTGCGATGGCTCGAGGCTGCTGGCCGTTCCGGAATTAGGCGATGTTGATGGAGTAGTAGCGTTCCCCGCATTGCCTGCAAGCGAATCTGTCGTCCCTGTTTCCGGGCTGGTTGCAAGACTGCCAGACGCTGTCGTATCGGGCTGTACCGGCACTTGAGCTTCGTTGACGTCGGGAGTTACAGGAGGAACAATCGCGGGCACTACAACAGGAGTGCTGACCTGCTCTGGCGGCACAGATGAATCGAACAGCATCGGCACAACGATGACAGCAGCCAGCACCAAAGCCAGCGCCCCTATCAGGCGGCGGCGTGCGCGGCCTCGCAAGTCGGAGGCTTGCGATTCGCTGGACTGAGAAGAACGCGACGTCGAACGCCGCCCCGATCCGGTAGCAGACTCGTTACGAGAGAACAATCCCATGGGGCAAAAACCTATTTTGATGAACAATCCAGGCCGCGACGGGCGGATTTGAACTATGTGACTTTACGTCCTAGCTCGTTAAGCACCGGGCCAACCGTGGAAAAAGAGCCGAACACAAGAATTCTATCATTCTCGGAGGCATGGCTTCGAGCTTGCGTAAATGCTTGTATCGGATTATCAAAGCTTGTAACAGTGACATTATCGCTGACTGACGATGAAATGATACCGGGGCGCACTCCTGGCTTATGCGGCGCGGCTGTATCGCCGGCAACTATGGTACGGCTGACTTCACGGCTACGGCTTTCAAATGTGTCCTTGCCTGTAGCCGATTTGACCGCCTTGCGAACCATTTCTGCCAGTTCTTCACCGGACAGACCGCGAGGGCCTTCCAGGCCTGCGCAATACCAATGGTCGACGCGTGTGGCCAACTTGCCGATTACGCCAGCTACGTCCTTGTCATTCAGCATGCCGACAACAGCATGGGTATAGGGGAAGTACGACATGCCATCCAGGTTCTGCCCAAGCGCTGCGGCAGCGTGGGGGTTGTGCGCCACGTCCAGGACAATGGTGGGGCTTCCGGGAAGTATCTGTAGACGCCCCGGCAAGGATACTTGCGCCAGCCCTATGCGTACCGCCTGTTGCGGTACAGCCAACTGTGGGCGCAAGGCTTCGATGGCGGCCAAGGCTGCCGTCGCATTCAGTAACTGGTTAGCACCGCGCAAGGCGGGATACGCAAGGCCGCTGCGGCGCTGCGAACGACCGCCATAAGCCCATTGCTGACGGTCGCCAGAATAATTGAAGTCTTTACCGAACAGCCAAAGGTCGGCGCCGATTTCAGCGGCATAATCAATAATGGTTTGAGGAGGAACCGGATCGACGCATATGGCAGGCCGCCCTGCGCGGAATATATGTGCCTTTTCCCAGCCTATTTTTTCACGCGTGTCCCCTAGGTAATCGGTATGGTCAAGATCGACGCTGGTAATAATGGCGCAGTCGGTGTCAACCAGGTTGACGGCGTCAAGGCGACCGCCAAGGCCGACTTCCAGCACAGCCACGTCAAGCTTCTGGGTCTCGAACAACATCAGCGCAGCCAATGTCGTGTATTCAAAATAAGTCAGGGATATATCGCCCCGGGTGTCTTCAATTCGCTGAAGCTGCTGGACGATTTGCTCGTCTGTGGCGAATTCGCCGTTGAGCCGTATGCGTTCGTTGAAGTCGACCAAATGTGGAGAGGTATAGAGGCCTACCTTATAGCCGGAGGCAAGCAAAATAGCCTCAAGCATGGCGCAGGTGGACCCTTTGCCATTGGTGCCGCCTACCGTTACCTTTACAAATGGATACGTCAAACCCAGCTTGGCGGCAACTGCCCGGATTCGGTCGAGACCCAGGTCGATGGAGGTGTGATGCAGGGTTTCCAGATAACCTAACCAATCCTGCAATGTGGCGGTTTTGCTGGGTACAAGACGAGACATGATGAACACTTATAGAAAGACTGACGGCAGCCGCTAATAGTAACATTTACCAGGGGCTGCTTCTTAGAAAACCTATGGCTTGCAAGGGGTATTGATTCCAAAAAAATGCCCCGTATCGGAATACGGGGCAAGTTTCTTCTACCTGTTACTTACGCCTGGCAGGTGGCAGGTCGGTACAACTGCCCTCCGCTACTTCTGCCGCCATTCCTATCGACTCGCCCAGCGTTGGGTGAGGATGTATGGTCTTGCCGATATCGACGGCATCGGCCCCCATTTCGATAGCCAAGCAAACTTCACCAATAAGATCCCCGGCGTGAGTCCCGACAATCGCCCCACCCAATACGCGATGAGTCTGCGCATCGAACAGCAGCTTAGTGAAACCTTCGTCGCGGCCATTGGCAATTGCCCGGCCTGACGCCGCCCAAGGAAACAAGCCCTTCTCTACGGCAATACCGTCACGCTTGGCGTCATCTTCGGTAAGGCCTACCCATGCCACTTCAGGGTCCGTATAGGCAACAGAAGGAATTACCCGCACGTCGAAAAAGCTTTTCTGGCCGGCAATGACTTCAGCGGCAACATGCCCTTCGTGCACGGCCTTATGCGCCAGCATAGGCTGGCCGACAATATCGCCGATGGCATAGATATGCGGCACGTTGGTGCGCATTTGCTTATCGACCTGTATAAAGCCGCGGTCGCTGACAGCCACCCCAGCCTTATCGGCTCCGATTTTATTGCCGTTGGGAACCCGTCCTACAGCTTGCAGAACCAGATCGTAGCGCTGCGCTTCCTTGGGCGCATTCTTGCCCTCGAAAGTCACCCAAATGCCATCATCGCGGGCTTCGGCGCCCACTGTCTTGGTATCGAGCATGATGTTGTCGAAGCGCTTGGCATTCATTTTTTCCCAGACCTTGACCAAGTCTCGGTCAGCGCCTTGCATAAGGCCGCTTTGCATTTCGACGACATCCAGGCGCGAACCCAGTGCCGAATACACCGTTCCCATTTCCAGGCCGATAATGCCACCGCCGACAATCAGCATTTTTTTGGGAATGCTGGACAGCAACAAGGCGCCTGTGGAATCTACTACGCGGCTATCGTCGGGCAAGAACGGCAGCTTTACCGACTGGCTGCCTGCGGCAATAATGGCCGAGGCGAACTTGACGGTTTGACTGTTTCCGTCGGCATCCTGCACTGACAAATGATGCGGGTCGACAAACTGGCCCAGGCCGGAAATGACTGTTACCTTGCGTGCCTTGGCCATACCGGCAAGGCCGCCGGTCAGTTTGGCGACTACGCCATCTTTATAGCCGCGCACGGCGTCGAGATCGATTTTAGGCGCACCGAACGAAATCCCGTGCGTAGACAACGACTGAGCCTCTTCAAGCACCGATGCTGTATGCAGCAACGCCTTGGACGGTATGCAGCCAACGTTCAGGCAAACCCCACCCAGCGTCGAGTAACGCTCCACCAATGCCACTTTCAGGCCCAGGTCGGCAGCCCGGAAAGCAGCCGAATAGCCGCCAGGCCCGGCACCCAACACCAGCACATCGTACTGGGCGTCGGCAGCGCCTGAAAAACTGGCTGCGGCAGGTGCTTGAACAGCGCTTGCAGCAGCAGGT
>DATJCP010000439.1:0-9225 GCA_035514715.1 Candidimonas sp. | reverse complement strand
ACACGAGGAGCATTGACCTTGCCAAGCCGCGATTTCCGGACAATCGGTTCTGCCCAAGGCGTTGTCGCGATTCAGGGATACCGCTCAACCGCGAAATTTCTGCATTGGCTGGTTGTGCTGCTGGTGTCGTCGCAGTTCGTGATCGCGATCCTGATGCCCGGGATTGGACCCAACACGGTGCCGGGAACGCTGATCAATCTGCACTTCTCGTTCGGCGTGCTGATTCTGGTCGTGATGGCAATCCGCTTCATCGGCCGGCTGCTCCATCCGGTGCCGCTGGACATGCCGGATTCGCCCGCGTGGGAACGCTGGACTGCCCACGCAACTCATGTCGCGTTCTATTTGATTTTGTTGCTTGGGCCATTTCTGGGCTGGGCCTCGGCATCCGCACATAAGCTTCCGATCAAGGTGTTCGGCATCTTTTCGCTGCCTGACATCGCCGTGCCGAAAGCCCGCTGGGCACTGACAGCTGGCGATATTCATGCCTATCTGATGTGGACGCTGCTGGCGCTGATCGCGCTGCACGCGGCTGCGGCGCTTTACCATCATTTTTTCCGGCACGACGGCATATTGCAACGCATGTTGCCCGCCCACGGGAAATAAACTCCACAATTCGTGTCCGGGCTTGAGCCACGCGGCGAGAGGCGGCTTGTCGCTCACGCGCATAATCGTGGCATGGGGCTCGCCGGCGCGACGCTGATGCTTTTCCAGCGTGCTGTTGAGCATGCCGCTGAACAACTACTGCCACAGCGGCACCCTGCACGAGGCATGGGTCCCGCCCTTCGCTCAAGCCGCATCGGTGGAAATGCCTGGGGATTTCGCCGCCTGATGGAATCTGGCCCAGGGCGTTTCTCGCAAAAACGTTTCCATGGCGGCTGCGGGCATGGGCGCGCCAAACAAAAATCCCTGGGCGTTTTCACATCCGTGCTCCACCAGAATCGCCAATTGATCTTCCGTCTCCACGCCCTCGGCAATGACTTTCAGGTTCAATTTTTTGGCCAGGTCGATGATCGCGGCGGAGATAAGCGCATCGTGCTGGCTGTTGGGCAGGCGGCTGACGATGGGTTGGGAAATCTTGAGGATATCCACCCGGAAGTCGCTGGCTTCCGACAGGAAGGAGAAATGCCCGCCAACATCGTCGATCGCCAGCCTGACTCCCATTTCGTTCAACTCTGCCAGGCGGCCGCTGTCCGCTTCGTCCGACGCGCGCCACAAGTCCCGGGGTAGTTCCAGCGCCAGGCAAGCGGGCGCGAGCCCGGTCTCTTCGAAGGCTTCCCGGACTGCCTTGGTGAATTCCGCGTCCCTCAGCTGGCTCAGGGATACATTCGCCGCAACCGGGAAGGAGGGTAGGCCGGCATGCTGCCATGCCTTGTTTTGCCGGCATGCCTCGCGCAATACCCATTCGCCGATAGGAATGATCATCTCGGTTCTTTCGGCCAGTTCCAGCAGTTGATCAAGCGGCAGGACCGGAGTCGGCCCCGATTGCCAGCGCAGCAGCGCTTCGACGCCGGCGATGCTCCAGCTGCGCAAATCGATTTGGGGCTGATAGTGGAGTTCGAATTTTTTCTGCCGTACCGCCGCGCGCAGCTGCTCTTCCATCGAGTGACGGCTCAGTCCCGTGCTTCCCAGGCGCGGCGAGTAGCGCACAAAACCATATCGGCCCCGTTTCTTGGCCCTATACAGCGCCAGGTCCGAATTCTTCAGCAGTCCCATCGGCTCCGTGGCATCGATCGGATAAATTGCAATGCCGATACTGGTGCCGATTTGCGCCTCCTGCGCATTGAGCCGATACGGCTCGCCGACGGCGTCCACCAGCTTGCGCGCAAATACTTCGGCGTCGCCGGGAGCTCCCAAGCGGGTCTGGATGACGACGAACTCGTCGCCGCCAAGGCGCGCCACCGTATCCGTTTCACGCATATGCGTCTGCAGGCGCTGCGAGACCTGTTTCAGCAGCAGGTCGCCTGCATCGTGGCCCAATGTGTCGTTGACGAACTTGAAACGGTCGAGGTCCAGCATGTGGATTGCCACCATTTGCTTGTCGCGTTTCGCATGCGTCAGCGCGTCATGCAACCTCGCATTGAACAAGGTCCGGTTCGCCAATCCGGTCAGCGGATCGTGGTTGGCCAGGTAATAGATCCGCTCATCTGCCAAACGCTGGGTGGTGTTGTCGCGCATGATGACGACGAAGCCCCGTAGCGCCCCGCCTTCATTGCGCAGCGCGCTCATTACGCCGGTCGACCAGAAACGCTTGCCATCCTTGCTCATCCGCCAGCCATCTGCTTCGATGTGTTTTTCCTCGATGGCTTGGGCCAGGCATTGTTGTGGCTCGCCCCGTTCGACGTCCTCCGGCAAGTACAGTCGTGAAAAGTGAACGCCGATGATTTCATCCTTCTGATAGCCGAGAATGCGTTCCGCGCCCGGGTTCCAGGTAGCGATGCGTCCCTCCCGATCCAGCAGGAAAATGGCGTAGTCGCGGGTTCCTTCGACCAGCAGGCGGAATTGCTCTTCGGAACGCAGCAATTCCTCCTGTACCCGCATTTGTTCCGTGATATCGGTATTGGATTTGAGAATGCGCCACGGATTACCGGCTTCGTCTTTTTTCAGGGCCCAGCGCGCAAGCACCGCGATCTGATTGCCATCCTGGCGGGTATGAAAAAGCTTGCCCTCCCATGACCCCTTCGAATAGAGCGTATCCAGCGTCTGCTCAAGTGATTCCGGGAAAACGGTAGACAACAATTCGTGGGACAGCCGGCCCAGCGCCGCCTCGCTAGGGAAACCGTATAGGTGCTCGGCTCCCCAGTTCCAGTACAGGATGCGCCCCTCCGGGTTGCAGGTGAAAATGGCGTCGGCCGTCAGGTCCAGCAACGCCGCCTGTTCAGTCAGCGCTTGTTCCGCTCGTTTGCGTTGGCTGATGTCTTCGACGACGGCAATCAGCTGCTTTGGCTTGCCGGTGCGGGTATCGCGATGCAAGGAGGCGGTCAGGGTGACCCAGACAATGCCGCCATCCTTGTGCACGAAGCGCTTTTCCAGTGTCAAGGAATCGATTTCGCCGGCCAGCAGGCTGCGTGTCGTTTCAAGGCTCGCGGCGCGATCCGCGGGATGGGTGATATCGATGAAGGTCAGGGCGGCCAGTTGGTTTTTCGAATAGCCGACGATGTCGCAGAATTTTTGATTGACTTGCCGTAAATACCCGTCCAGGCGCGAGTAAGAAATCCCGACTGAGGTCTGTTCAAACGCGGAACGGAACATTTCCTCGCTTCGCGCCAGTTCCTCGGTGCGCAGCGCGACCAGTTTTTCACATTTTTCCCTGGCTTCCTCCAGCACATCGCGATATTTTTTTTGCCCAGTCATGTCGCGCGTGACTTTCGCGAATCCCACCAGCCGCCCTTCTTTCATCAGGCGGGTGATAACGACATTGGCCCAGAATAGCGAGCCGTCCTGGCGTACGCGCCAGCCCTCATCCTCCCATTGCCCCTCTGTTGCCGCCATCGCCAGTTCATGCTCGGGTTTGCCCTTTGCCTTGTCTTCGGCGGTGTAAAAGCGCGAGAAATGCTGGCCGATGATCTCCTCCCGCGTGTAACCCTTGATTCTTTGCGCCCCGGCATTCCATGTCAGTACGCGCCCTGTGGGGTCAAGCATGTAAATGGCGTAATCCTTGACGCCGTCTACCAGAAGCCGATAGCTTTCGAAGTCAACTGCGGATAAGGATGGATTGGATAGTTCCATACAAAAACCTCCGTGATTGAAATGGCCGGCTTCAATGCGCACCCCGAGCAAGCGGCAAGGCTCACTACACTCCTGGCGATGAATGAGAAACAGCTATTCGCCTTCCTTATCCGACGATGGCGTTCGGAAGGCGCTGCTTAGCGATTGCGCGGTTCTTTGGCCGAAAGCGTGCATTGAAATTCGCGCAAGCGACACTTCAACCACATTGGGCAAGTCGTTTCATCTACATGTGTGTTGGACAGGAAAATGGATGCACTATTCCTGCCGGTGTAATGGACAGGAAGTGGCCGACAAGTTGTAATAAAGTGTAGAAGGCACCACCCACGGTGTCTATTGGGCGGGCCGGAAGCACGAAAAAAGTGCGGATGTTTGCGGTAAAAACTAAAAAAGCCACATGAAAATGTGGCTTTTTCTGGATAGACGGGTGGCGTGCAGGTTTACTCGCGCCAGTTCGAGTATTTTTCGCACATGTTGTTGATTTTTTTGCCTTGTGCCGTCTGGCCGAATTTCACCAGGTTGCCATTGAAGCCTTCGTCAGATTCGCTCCACATACAGGTGCAATAGGCCTCCGCCTTGGTCTGGCCGGCAATCGGGCTTTTCGCGTTGCCGCCTTCATAAGCCTCGTTGACGTGGCCGATGCATTGGGTGTATTGCTTGAGGCCCTTGGCAGGTACCGGATCGTATTGATCGGCCGCCGTAGCTTGAGAGGCGTAGAGGAAAAACATCGAGGCACAGACAAACAAAAATCGTTTCATGGTCAGATTTATCTTTCAATGAGATTAAAAAAAAATAGCGCCGGCGATTCTTCGCAGACACTATTTCTATACGATAACATAAAGTTATCGCTAGGTTTTCTTTTTGATATTGAAATACCGTCCAGCACTGCCGGCCTGAATTTCAGATAAGCAGCTCGCAATTGCCGAAAGTTACATCCGCGAACTCGCCCGGCCATCGCAGGCGCAAGAGCCGGGCAAGTCGGAATGCAACCATCGTTTTAGGTATTTGGGAGATCAGCAGGTGCGCCGTCAGTGTGCGGATTGCAACTTGCTTGAGTCGGCATCTGGCGCGGTGGGTTGGTAGTCGTCAGTTTCAGCGCGAGCGTTATTGGCTTAGCCTGCGCCGCCGAGCTGGTGCCGGCTAAGCCAATAATGCCCGGAATGTGGCGCAAGGTTCCTGGCTGGCGGTCGTATCCGGAAGGTCCGCTTTACATCCCCCTTCCAGTACCTGCCGTGCATTTCTCGAAATACATGCTGTCCGTAATAACTCCCGGTGCCTGCTAAATCCGAATCTCAATCGGATCGTAAAATCTATACCCCACCCCCCGCAGCGTCGTCACCGGCAGCCGTAGCGCGCACGCCTGCTCTACCTTGCGGCGCAGGCGACGCATTTGCGTATCGAGCCGGCGCTGATCGTATTCCAAATAGTCCTTGCCCAGAGCCTGGATTATTTCCTTACGGC
The DNA here is from genome assembly GCA_035514715.1 of Candidimonas sp. GTDB lineage: Bacteria > Pseudomonadota > Gammaproteobacteria > Burkholderiales > Burkholderiaceae_B > Pollutimonas. The sequence goes on along the minus strand of DATJCP010000439.1, from coordinate 4,041 downwards.
TGACGCTCTTGCCATTAGCTGCGAGTGTGGCAAGAACAGTGTAGTCCTGGTGCGATAGTGGGATGGGAGGCGCACCTGGCGGGACAAGGCGCGGCGGCGAGCTGAAAAGTTGCCATGAAGGCGCGGGGGACGGGGAAGGCTCCGCGCCCGTGGCGCCTTCATGGGGATGGATTTTGCGGTGAGTGACATCCCGGGCAACCGCAACTCGGACTTTTTTGTCTGGATACCAGCGTGCAGACCACATAATTCGAACCACCCGGCCATCCTTGCGCACGTAGCGGTTCTCGAAATCGTACTGCAGCGAACCCTTCATGAGCCGGCCGACGGCGCCCAACGTTGCTATCCGGTCAGGCTCGTAGGCAAAATCCAGCATTTGCCGCCCGACGAGTTCTTCTGGGGCGTACCCAAAAATCCGTTCACAGGCTCCAGTGACAGCAAGAAAGATACCCGACTCGCTCACGACGCAGACGGCATCCAATACCAATGCCATCAAGTCGGGATAGTGGGGGTCGGACATGTGGAACTCCTGTAAGGGTAAGCCGAAGCCGACCACTCTGGCCGTCGCGTAAAGAGAGTCGTGGACCGACGGCGCTCATATTTGCTTAGTTTCAATTGTGAACAAACTTTTATACTCGGCAGCACTTCAGATCGGGAGGTATGCAGTCAATACCAGCCTTCTGACCCTAACATCAGCCGAAACAACAGGAAAAAATCAAAGCCAGTTCTTCCCTACGCATACGCTTCCACTGCTGTGCATTCTGCCGTGGTTGTTGTGCGCCTTGCCCGCCCAAGCAAACGAACTCCTTGCTATTGGGCTACTCAGTGACGACGCCATTTCGCAACCTGACAGCATCATGGTAACGCCTAAGGGGTAATAGTTGCTGAGGCGTAACTCGGGATTGATTAGGCTTTTATACGAGAAATACTGTTGGGAAGAAAAAATTTAGCGAAATCGCCGCGATCTATGCGGGTAACCCGAACCGTTGCGAGCACAGCTTTGAATCTGTACCGTCTGGAACCATCAAGAAAGATCACGAAAATGAAATATTCAGCCCTGTCTGCAGCATTGTTCGCAGGCACATTGACCTGTACCACTGCTCAGGCTCAGTTGGCTCTTAGTCCAGAGACAATCAAATCGATTGCAGTCGCAATGGCAGCCGGCATCACTGTCGCGGGGCTTCCCAGCGCAACCCTGCTCGCATCAGGCGCGCCGCCGGCCGCCACCCTCGTGGCAGCTGGTAGTGCCCCAGCGACAACAATGGATATTCATTTGCAACCTCGGCTACTGGCGCTCCGGCCTGGGACTGGGCTGGCGCCTTCCGGCGGATCGGCTTTTGCCCCACCGGACGTCTCCTCGCCTTCGTTAGACGCGCCGCCGGAAGGCGCCATCCCGTCCGCTGATTTTACGAAAGCATTGGGCGCCATCAGTCTCGGCGTGCTGCCGCCGGCCAGTGATCCCATGGCACCGCCCAGCGCCGACCTGATCGCCAGCATGAAGCTCATGCTGGATGCCAGTGCCACCTTGGCTGGCATGGGGGCCGGGAGTGTCCCGACGGTTGCGGTGGGTATGACCGCCGCCGACGCTATGCGCCAGGAACGGTTTTTTCGGGATGCCATTGATGCGGCCCGCCCGCCAGCGGCCGTTGGTGAATTCACCGGAAACTTCAGCGGCAGCGCAAGTTTCGGCGGCCCCAACAGCTTTGCAACAGGCGGCACCCTGACGATCAGCGGTGATTTTGCCCAGGCCGCCAATATGACCGGGCAGGCGACCATTACCTCGGGGGGGGCGGGCAGCCTGGCGCTGTCTGGCTTCAGTGCGTCGCAAGGCACCTTTAGCAACGTCAACTCACTCCCCCAAGGCGCCACCCTCACGGATGGCATCAACACAGCCAACGTGACGTCCATGAACCTGCAGGGCGCGCACACGGCGACCACCGCTACAGGCAACTGGAACATGGGCCTGAGCACTCCTGGCAGCGCCTCTGGCAGCTTCAACGTCGCCAAATAATTCAGTGCACGTTTCCCAATCCACTACTATAAGAATGACTGCATTGACCCATCCAATCACATTACGCTGGTCGCTGTTGACCTTGTGCCTTTCATCCAGCGTCTGGGCACAGACGCCCGCCCAACCCACCGACAGCCAACAAGGCCTGTTAAGCCTGGGTGAATACCTGATACGTGAAGGCGAGCCCGCGGCTGCATGCTATTGGTTGGGGCAAATGCAGGCCGATGCCAGCCTCGAACCCAACCGCCAATACCTGCTGTCACACTGCCTGCGTGATCAAGGGCTGGTCAACGAAGCCACATCGGCCATGGAGAAAACCGCAGCACTCCTGCCCAACGCCTCCACACCCCGCCTGGAACTTGCCGAGCTTTACAGTCGCCAGGGTTTCCAAGCGCAGGCCCAGGCACTCACCGTTCAAGCTGCGCAACGTGGCAAGGCCAACGACACCAGCGATAAGCTGCGCACGCTCGCTGAACGTTTGAGCGGCAATGACCCGGCCGCGTTGGCCAGGGCGCGCAGCCAGTCAAAGCCGTGGCAGATCGAAGCCTTTGCCGGCCTAATCTATGACAGCAATATCAATGGCGGACCTACCAGTGACCTGATTTCCGCCGTCGTCGGCAGCATCCCCGGCATCATCAGGCTCTCCCCGGAATCACACCCCATCCATTCCTGGGGTGCGGTGGAAAGCGTTTCTGGTCAGTACAACCAAATTTTGAACGCCCGTACCTCGGTGCTTTACCAGGTCAGCGCAAGCCACACCGATTATTTTGGCAATTCAAACTACCGCAACGACTCGCTGTCACTGGCGCCAGCCTTGATTTACCAGGGTGACGGCTATTCAACCAGCGTACAACCCATCCTGCGCTATACCCGCCAGGCCAACAAGGTGCAGCAGTCCGACGCCGGCATCACCGGCCGCTATAGCAAGGTTTTGAATCCGCAGTGGAGTCTTAGCAGCGCTGTCGAATACCTCGACAAAACCGTTCGCCAATACAATGAACGCGACGCCAAAAGCATCAACGCCAGTTTGGGTGTCAACGTCTTATTGCGCCCCAATCTCAAAGCCGGAGCCGACTTCAGCGTGAGCCGGGAGCGTGCGCAGACCGACATTTATTCGTATCAAGGACGCGGATTATCCGCCTATGCCTTGTGGCAGGTGAACCCGGATTGGCAGTTGATTGCCAACTACCGGCATCAGCGCAATGCTTATGATGCCCCCATGCCATTCTTTGCCGATTCGCGCAAGGATCGCCAGCACAGTGTCGCGTTGACCAGTCTGTGGGACATCAGCCGCTACACCGGCTATGACATGGTGTTACGCATGCAGTACCTGCACGTCGACAACCCCTCCAATGTGGGTTTTTACGATTTCAGCCGGGAATTAGCGACAGTAGGCCTTCAACTGCGTTTCTAGCTTGATGATGATCTGCGGCCTGCAGCTACAGCTCAGGTCCTCAAGGCACGACGCAGATATTTGAATTTCCGCTCTTGGGCGGAGACTTCTTCACGTTGTTTGACCTCATGGTTGCTAAACATCCAGTCGCTCCGCCAAGTCCAGTCAAGGCCGCTGGAACTGCGTATGGGGGAAGCAGCCTTCAGACGGCGCGCCTGCTGGCGTCGTGTATTCTTCCTATTGGAACGTGACGGTGCCGACCGAAGCGAAGCGGCGGTGGCTGGGCGTGCGGGTGCTGAGCGATTCGCTGCAGTTACCGCCGCAGACCATTGCGCATTTCGCGGCGAACTGGCCATATTTTCTGCCGGAAATCGTGCACCAGTCCGGCTGGCGGTGGAAAGGGGTTTTTTTGTTCTAGCGGATGGCAGGTCGAAAAACAAAAAGGGTTGCAGACCGGAATCTGCAACCCTTCATTTTTTTGGTCGGGACGGTGTGATTCGAACACACGACCCCTTGCACCCCATGCAAGTACGCTACCAGGCTGCGCTACGCCCCGACGAACTGCGGATTATAGCAGAGCGATACTGATTTTCGATAGCCGCCGCCTGCCAAAACGCGGTGCCTGACGGTGGCTGCGGCA
>DATJCP010000438.1:0-5423 GCA_035514715.1 Candidimonas sp. | reverse complement strand
GTCCCAGAGTGGTTGGCCAAAAGCTATCACGATATTTTTGACGGCTGGGGTTCATATAGCACCGAGATGCAACAGTCGCCGTTATTCCAGACCATGTTTCGTCACGCCCGCAAAGCGTTCTGGGTGTTCCAGATGCAGCACAAATTGGCAGACCTTCCTGATTTGCAAGGCATCCAGCGCTCTAATGTCTCTCAGAAAGATCCCCAATACCAGCCTATCAATTGGGGGGCAATGCTAAAGAAAGACCTGCTTGCGCTGCCACTACTAGACGGGCAGCCAGGGTTTACGTCGGTTTACGCTTTGGGGCCTGTATCCATAGTCGCCGCCGATCTGCGCACCGAGCGTTCCCGCACTCAGATTATGGGGCAGGATACCTGGGATGCGTTTAAGCGTTGGCTTAGTGCACCTGCGAAACAAAAGACCGCGAAATGCCAGCATCTGATTTTCATGTCGTCCGTGCCTGTGGCGCACCCCAAGCTGTCGCTGGCTGAGGGTTTGCTTGATGTCTTTGGCCAGGACCATGTCCAGGACAGCAATGCCGATGACCTAAAAGACCATTGGTCGCATGACGATCATGAAGGGGAACGAAAACGTCTGCTTGAAACACTGATGAATGTGGCCGAGGAGCAAATGTTACGGGTATCCATTGCGTCGGGCGACGTGCACGTCGCGGCCTGGGGAAGCGCATACCGGCGAGATGCGCCGCCAACCTCTAATTGGGCGCAAATCCAGCAGTTCACTTCGTCTGCAGTGGTTCATCCTTCGCTGGTTGGCGTGGCGGAAAGGCTATTTCTGTTCATGCTCAACAGTACCGCCAGCAAGGTTCAGGTCATCGACGTCCAGCTTAATGTCGAAATGATGCTATTTCCGGGGCATAACCGCTATGTCATGCCGGCTCGGAACTGGCTGGCGTTCGAGGTGGATGGTGGAAAAGGCAACAGCGGTGGCTGCAAGCTATGGGCAACATGGCGATGTGAAACCGAAACTGGATTCTCGAATCACTTGCAGGCAGTGCAGCCCGCACAAAAGTAGCGGGCTGTTGCACTGTTTTAGTGAATAATCGGTTTCATTCCTGAACGGTGCCACGGGTGCCGTTTAGGCGTTGTTCCAGGGGCAGCATATAGCTTGCGGCTAACGGGCAAATGCATGTGGGTTCTGGACGAGGCCGGGACGGCGGCATGGCTGGCTACGCTTAGTGTTTGATTTTGCTCGGGCGTGTATTGTTCGTTTTGGGCCGGGCTGGCAATGTTTTCACTTGTATCGTCTATTTCGTCCACAGTTGGCGAGCAAAGTGTTAGTGCGCCAAAGACAACAAGAATCCAGAAGATCAGTGTCAGGGTGACCGAGAGCAAGCCATTGAGGCTGCCGTAGCCAGTAGCCTGTGATGCATGGATGTTGAGTAGAGGCGCCAAGTATGGGATATGGCCCAAGGCCTCGACAATCAGGTTGCCGGGGAGGTAGTACACCAATTTAGCGGCCCCCCAGAGTTCCAAGAGGCTATAGCTGCCATCTTGGTTTAAATCGACGACGAGCTTCAGAGATTGGATATTCATGGCGGCTCCTTGTGCGAAGCTGGCCTAGTCATTGCTGCTGCGTTAAGCCAGCCCCAAATCCAGTGGTGTCGATTGTATTTATCGCTAACTTTTTGTATCTAGTAATACTATAGACCTTGACATGGCTTTATTCAAGAGCGCTCAGATCCATGGCAGAAGGCTGGCAACGCCGTATGCACGCTAGGCGCGCCGCCGTTCTGAACCGCTGGCTGCATGGTATTTTCGCTTGTCCTCATACATGGCCAGATCAGCTTCGCGCAATGTGTCGTGTAGCGTATGTATGTCGTGGCAGGTAGCGCTTCCGATTGAAAGGCTTAGTTGTGGGCCGGTATAGAACTGATTGTTCAGATCAATTAGCTGTCGGATATTGTCAATGACGCCTACGCCTTCCTGTTCATTGGTGCCAGCCAGCAGTATCACGAATTCGTCTCCGCCGATGCGGGCGGCGCGTGCCGATTTTTCGATGGCCTTGGACAGTACCTCGCCCGTGCGCCTTAATAACGAGTCGCCGGCGGAATGCCCCTGGCTATCGTTGGTTGCTTTTAGATTATTCAGATCGACGATGATGACCGTGATGGGCAGAGTGCCTTTTCTTTCCAGGCGCTTGATTTCGTCGACATAGAAAGACCGGTTCTTGAGCGTGGTCAACACGTCATGGGTGCCTAGGTATTCAAGATAAGCCTCAGCTTTCTTGCGGGCAGTGATGTCAGTCAGGGCCAGCAGGACCAGGCCCCAATCGTTCTCATAGCCGGGGAAAATCGACAGTTGCAGGTGGATGTTCAAGATGCTGCCGTCCAGGGCGTAATTAACGACCTCGCGTTGATGGAACAGCCGACCGTCCCAAAGGTCCAGCAGTTGCTCCTGAAAACTGGCTAATGTTTTATCGCGAAATATTTCAGGCAGGCGAGCCAGCAGCTCTGCCTTGTCTGCCGCCTTAAACATCTTGAGCGTATAGTCATTGGCGTCGAGCACTTTGATTTCGCTCATGCAGCGCTCGACGAATTCAGGGTGAACGTCAATGAAGGTGCGAAAGTCGGTGATTCCCTGCATGCGCAAGTCATCAAGCAATACCTTGATACTGCGGAAATCTTCTACCCACAATGAAACAGGCGCTTGCTCGAATATGCCTCGGGCGTATTGTTCGCTGATATTCTGCCGCTGCCGCGCTTGCTCAAGCTCGGTGATGTCTTCGACGGCAACCAGCACGCGATCCCAGGCGGATGCGCTATCTTGGAGTATGGATCCTTTCAGCAGGATATCGAGCCGGCGGCCGCCCAGCGTGTAATTGACAGTTTTGCTTTCGAATGTAGGCTGACCCATCCAAAGCTGTTCCAGTTCATCAAGGTGAGCCGTGAACATATCGTCGCGCAATACTTCGTCTAATCGCGTAACCAATTCGTCTTGTGAGTTGGCTTCGTATAGCGCCAGGGTATGGCTGTTAACGCGAACAATCTTGATGTTGGCAGAGCAGGTGGCAACGCGCTGCGGGTCCTCGATAAGAAAGCGGCGCAAGTCGGTCACACCATCGGCGCGCCAGTCGTCGAAAAGCTTGCGCAAGCCACTGTAATCTTCCAGCCACAGCGAACACGGTGCCAGGTCAAAAAAATCAGGGGTCTGTGGATCTGGAGACAGGGGGCTGTTTTTGCTGTGAATACCTGCGGCTTGCATAGGGAAATATCAGTCTGATGAAGTACGACAGTGGAAGTGATTTAATGCGGTGAAACTGATCGATATTACGTTAGTAGTGTCAGTGCGTGCAAAGCCACTATGCCGGACCGAAATTCGATATTCTTCGCGTATTTTATACGGTTTTTCATCTAAGTCTTTGAGCTTATTGGATTTATTTATGAAAATAGGTTACCCTTATAAGGTACAGGGGCGCGGGGTGCGCCCCTTGTAATGCATAAAGGAGCGCTAGCATGGCTACAAAACCGACCACAAAAAAGCAACCTTTTGTAATTGAACCTCTTAACTGGGTGGCACCAGAAGTCGATCGCGATGAATCGATAAAGCGCACCGAAGATGCGAAACAACCAGTGCCGGCCAAAGAGTCCCGCAGCTAAGTTGTAAGCAGTACCCAAGTCAAGAACGGCAGGAGCCAAATTCCTGCCGTTTTTTTATCGTGCCTCAAGGCGTCTGCAAACCCTGGCACGGTTAATATATTAAATTAACTTAACACCAAATTTTCTTAGGAGCCCTACCATGGAAGAAGTTGTTGTTGTCGGAGCCTGCCGTACAGCCATAGGCGATTTCGGCGGAGGCCTGAAAGATGTCGCCCCCTGCGACTTGGGAGCCGCTGTGTTGCGGGCTGTGCTTGACCGCAGCAACGTTTCCGCCGCCGATGTAGGGCATGTGGTGTTCGGGCATGTCATTAATACCGAGCCGCGCGACATGTATTTGTCGCGGGTGGCATCTATTAATGCAGGTATTGGTCAATCGACCCCAGCGTTCAATGTAAACCGTTTGTGCGGGTCTGGCTTGCAAGCCATTATTTCCGCCGCCCAGGCGCTTAAACTTGGCGACGCCGAGGTTGCTATTGGCGCAGGGGCTGAAAGCATGAGCCGTGCGCCTTATATTGTTCCGTCCCAGCGATGGGGTGCGCGCATGGGCGATAGCGCCATGCTGGACATGATGACAGGCGCCTTGACTGATCCGTTCGAAAAAATCCATATGGGCGTGACGGCTGAAAACATAGCCGGGAAATACGCAATATCACGTGAAGAGCAGGATGCCCTGGCTTTGTCTTCGCATCAGCGCGCCGAAGCGGCCATTGCCCAGGGTTACTTCAAAGAGCAAATCGTGCCCATTGTGCGCAAGACGCGCAAGGGCGATGTGGTTTTCGACACCGACGAGCACGTACGCATCGGCGCCAAACCAGAAGATTTTTCTACCCTCAAGCCTGTTTTCATAAAAGAAAACGGCAGTGTCACGGCCGGCAACGCCTCTGGTCTGAACGATGGCGCAGGCGCCGTATTGCTCATGACTGCAACAGCAGCCAAAGCACGCGGCATTAAGCCCATGGCCAGGCTGGTTTCGTACGGTCACGCTGGTGTCGACCCTAAGTACATGGGCATGGGTCCCGTACCTGCTACCCGCATTGCGCTTGAAAAGGCAGGCATTACTGTCGACCAGCTTGATGTCATCGAGGCCAACGAAGCGTTTGCCGCCCAGGCTTGTGCTGTCAGCAAAGAGTTGGGGCTGGATCCTAAAAAGGTAAATCCGAACGGCAGTGGAATCGGGTTGGGGCACCCTATCGGCGCTACCGGGGCGATCATCACCGTCAAGGCGTTGCATGAACTGGAACGTATTCAGGGCCGTTACGCGTTAGTAACCATGTGCATAGGTGGCGGGCAGGGCATTGCCGCCATTTTTGAACGTGTTTGAAGTGCAGCCCTGGGAAAATGACGAACCTACGCTATCCGAACTAGGCGGCATCCGTTACCTGCACTTTGGTACGGAATGGGTGCAGGGGGCAATGCGTGTAGGCAAGCCGGCGCAATTGGTGCTGGCTTATACGCAGCAAATGATGGCGTGGCTGTTGTTTCTGGAACCTTCCAAAAGCGATGCCGTGGGTATCATGGGCCTGGGCGCAGGTTCGTTGCTGCGATACACGCTTAAATATACGCCGGCTTCGGTAGAAACGGCCGAATGGAATCCACAGGTTACTGCCATGTGCAGGGCCTATTTCCGCTTGCCTGATTCACCGCGCTCAGTCATTGATCATTCCGATGCGGCAGTCTGGGTTGGAAAGCGCCGCAATATTGGCAAGTACATGGCCTTGATGGTCGATTTGTACGATGCGGATGCTCAAGGGCCGGTGCGTGATTCCCTTGAGTTTTACCAGGACTGCTACAAGGCCCTGGCGGATGT